>NZ_LSIX01000749.1:0-20151 GCF_001556475.1 Methylobacterium sp. CCH5-D2
GGCGACCTGCTGGCGGTTGCGGTAGATGTCGGTGCCCCAGTCGAACTCGACGTAGATCACCGAGAGGCCGACGCCGGACACGGAACGCACCCGGGTCACGCCCGGCAGGCCGTTCATCTGCGTCTCGACCGGGAACGTGACGAGCTGCTCGACCTCCTGGGGGGCGAGTCCCTCGGCCTCGGTCATGATCGTCACCGTCGGCCGATTGAGGTCCGGGAATACGTCGACCGGAAGCTTGGTCGCGGTGAAGGCACCGTAGATGACGAGCACCGCGGCAAGCGCCAGTACGAGGAGGCGGTTGCGCAGGGATTGCGTGACGAGGAGCGTGAACACGGGTTGGCCTCCTCAGCGGACCTGGTTGAGGAGTTCGGCGCCTTGGGTCACGATCCGCTTGCCCGCGGCGAGCCCGGAGACGACCAGCACCTGCCCCGCATCGAGCGGCTCGACCCGCACCTCGCGGGGCTCGAAGCGCTCCGGCGCGGTGTGCTCGTAGACGATGCTTTGGCCGTTGCCGCCACGCACCACGCTCATGCGCGGAAGCGCCAACCCCTTCTGCTGTGCGTCGGTTGCGGCCAGCACGGTGACGAACTGCCCGGTCCGCAGTTCCGACGGCGCGCCTTCGACGGCGAAGTGCATCGGCACGGCTTGGCTGCGGTCGGCGAGCCCTGCGCCCATGTAGGCGAGGCGCAGCATGCGACCGTCGGCAAGGCGGGCGGTGGCGTGCTGGCCGCCGGTGAGGGCGTCGAAGCTCAGCGCCTCGATCCAGAGGCGGGTCGGGTCGACGATCTGGAACACCTGCACGCCGGGGCTCGCCATCTGCCCGGCCACGGCGGTCGCCTCGGCGATCACGCCGTCGACCGGCGCCTTGAGTGCTTCGGGCTGCTGGCGGATTGTGTCGAGGGCGGCGCGGCGGTCGAGCAGACCCTTCAGCTCGGCCTGGGCGTCCTCCAGTTGCACCTGCGATACGGCGCCGCCCGGTGCGAGCTTGCGGTAACGTTCGACCCGTCGCTCCGTGACTGCGATCTGCTGGTCGAGTTCGCCCTGGCGTTGGCGCATGTCGGAGGCGTCGACCGCCTGCACCGGCGGCGTGACATAGGCCAGCACCTCGCCCTTGCGCACCCGCGTGCCGAGCCGCGGGAAGATCCCGGATTCCGGCGGCGAGAGCCGGCCGCCGACCGAGGACTGCACGACCCCGCTGGCACTCGGATCGGGCACGATGCGCCCCGGCAGCTCGACGGTGCGGCGCATGATGTCGGAGGATGTCACCACCGTGCGCACGGCCAGTACCCTCTGGGTGGGCTTGGGCACGAAGATCGACCCGTCCGGTTGACGTCGCGCCAAGTCCTGTCCCGCCGGCGCCGGGGCGGCCATGAGGGTGGTTTGCGATCCGGGGGCACTCCCGTGACCGTGCCCCTCGCCCGCGAAGGCGCGCGGCGCGAACGCGAGGGCGACGATGAGGGCGACGAGGGCAGTGGCCGGCAAGTAACGGCGCCCCTTCATCAGGAGCGTGACCGCGATGCCGAGAAGGAAGCCGGTGCCGCCGATGGCCAGCGGCAGCGGGTCGGCCTCCTTCAGGTGGCGCTGAAAGTCGTGGGCCGCGGCGAGGCCGGATGCCCACGCGGAGACACCCGCCTCAGACTTCGGCGGCGGTGCCTCCCGCACCGTCAACGTGACCGGAAACATGTCGGTTGAGCCTGCCGCGGTCACGGTGAAGAGCACCTCGTGCTCGCCGGGGTGCAGGCTCCAATGTGCATCGACCGCGTAGCTGCCGTCCGGCATGGGCGAGGCGGTGAGGGAGCCGTCCGGCGTCTCGGCTCGGACGACGGCGTCCGTCACAGGCTCGTTGGTGCCCACACGGTCGAGGAACACGGCCAAGCGGCCGCTTCGGACGATGGCGACCAATTCGAGCGCGTCGGTGCTCGACGTACTGCGCGGCGCTGTAGCCGCCGCCGGAGCCTGCGCCTCGTTGCCGTGGTCGTGCCCCTCATGGGCGACGGCGAGCGTCGGCGCACCGGCCCAGAGGCCAAACGCCAGGAGAGCCGTCCGCAGGGCGGAGGCGTAGAGAACACGCATGGGATGATCGAGCCTTCGCGTAAAGGAGGCTGGCGGCTGTCGTTCACGGACAGCCGCTCAGGGCGCGCGTTGGAGCGCGGACCTCAGGCGAAGGTTCGAGGGGGTTCAGGAAGCGTCTCAGGAACCACGCTGTCGAACGTGACTTTGCGGACGCCAGCCAACGTTCGCTCGGGCTTCCAGGCAACCACGACGGTCAAGCAGTCCCAGCGCGCGAACGACGCTGGGCAGCAAAGGCCGCAAGGACCAGCCACCGACTCTTCGGCGCTTCGGTCGGCATGGCCCACCATGTCGTCAACCTGACCTGGCCCTCCAGTCACTTGGTACCCGACCGAGACGGACGTGTCGTGTCCGACGTGAAGCTCCCCCGCGTGCGAGTGTCCCGCACCCGCCACCGAAAAGGCGGCAAGCGACACGATCTGGAAGACCGTGAGCAACGAACGCCAAAAGGACCGGGTGGCCGACATGATGCGGGGTGCATAGCACATCCACGCGGGCAGACCATGAGCTATTTGGCGCTCAACGAGTGGCGCCCCGACGAAAGTCCTTGGATGTATCCGCCCCAACCGTTCGGTCCGGTGAGCGAGGTTCAAATCCGGGCACCGGCGGGGCCGGCCGCCGGTAGGGGGTTAGGTCCCGGCCGCCATTCCGGCCGCCTTGGTGTCAGGGGTGAGGTTGTTCGCGTGCAGGGCGCGACTTCGCCCGCCGGGCTTCGTGCTCGGAGGCCATGGCCTCCGTCAGCGCGTACACTCTGGTCGCAGATTGGGAACAAACAAGGAACCTGGCGGTTGCGACTCCCGAAGCTGGGCTTAACCGGTCTGACTGGGCGTCGGACGCGATCCAGCCTCGCAAGATGGGCTCCATTCCAGGACCATCCCGGCTGCAGGAGGGGGGCGTGGCTAAGAACATCGTGGTCTTCTCGGATGGCACCGGCCAGGAAGGTGGCCTCCGCGAGGAACAGCGCCTCAGCAACGTCTACAAGCTCTACCGCGTCTGCCGGGTCGGGCCGGACAGCGGCATCGACCCGCGCGAGCAGGTCGCCTTCTACGACGCCGGCCTCGGCACGGACGGCTCGGCCCCGGGTTTCGTCGGTGCCTACCGCCGACTGCAGAAGCTGCTGTCCTCGGTGACCGGCCTGGGCATCACGAAGAACATCGCCGACTGCTACGAGTTCGCCATCAACCACTACGAGCCCGGCGACCGCATCTACCTGATCGGCTTCAGCCGAGGGGCCTACACGGCCCGTTGCGTGGCCAACGTTCTGTTCCTGTGCGGCGTCCCGACGAAAGTGCCGGGCGGAGACCTTCCACGCTTCCGCAAGGCGACGCGGGACATCGCGGATGAGGCGGTGATCAAGGTCTATGAGTACGGCGCGGGTTCACCCCGGGGCGGCGACTACGAGAAGGACCGGTTCGAGTTGGCGAGGCGATTCCGGCGCAAGTACAGGTCGGGTGACGACCTTTCCTCGAACGTGGCACCGCACTTCATCGGCGTGTTCGACACCGTCGCCTCGCTCGGCGCGACCGGACCCAAGTGGTGGGGCATCGCGGCCGGCCTGACGATCCTGGCCGTGCTGGTTGCAGCCGTGCCCGCCGTCCTGTCCGACCTAGCGTTCGGCACCGGCTACTGGCGCCCGTTCCTGGCCACCCTCTCGCTCACTGCGGCGTTCGTCCTCTGGCGTTGGCTGCCGACAGCGGTCAAGACCATCACCGACTCACCGGTGAACGGGAAGGCGCGCTGGCACATCGCGCAATGGCGCTCCGGGAACTACGACCAACTGCTGAGCGGCCATGTCGGCTATGCCCGGCATGCCCTCTCCATCGACGAGACCCGCGCCGACTTCCCGCGGGTCAGGTGGGGCAGCCGGGACGGGGTGCGGAAAAAGGTCCAGGGCGAGCCCGATCCGCTCATCCAGATGTGGTTCGCCGGCAACCACTCCGACATCGGCGGCAGCTACCCCGAAGCCGAGAGCCGGCTGTCCGACGTCGCCTTGCAGTGGATGGTGGAGCAGGCCACCAAGATCCCGGATCCGCTTCGGGTCGACGGGATGGTGTCCGGAGAGCCCGGTACCGGCCGGCTGCACCTGCATCCGGCGTCCGATGGCATGCAGCACTGCGAGGTCGCCGGCATGCACGACTCCATCGCCGGCATCCTTCCCCGCTGGCTGTCCCGTCGCATGGGATGGCTGGGATGGCCGGTGAAGGTCCGGGAGATCCCGGAGGATGCCCTGGTCCACCCGAGCGTCAGGGAAAGATTCGATCTGGCCGAGGTGACCCAATGTGATGGGAAAGGTCCCTATAGGCCGTTGGCGTTGGCGAACCACCGGGACTTCAGGACCGCTTATGCGCCGGGCTCGCCAAACCCAGGGGCAGCGAAATCCGGCATCGTCTAGCAGACCAATCTGCGATTGCAGTTGCTTGGCCATCCGCGAAGCTGCGGACCGACTACGAGGGATGGAATGAGGCTCGACAGTTTCAGGGTCACCAATTTTCGCAGCGTCGAGGATTCGGAAGAGGTCACGCTCGGCGACATGGTCTGTCTTGTCGGCAAGAACGAGGCTGGCAAGACCGCCCTCCTTCAAGCCTTGGCCGGCCTGAATCCCCACCCGGCGACACCAACGGTATTCGATAGGGAACGGGACTACCCCAGGCGGCACCTGAACGAGTACGACGCACGGCATCCGAAGGAGGAGGGCGAGGCAATCGTCATCACGTCCAAATGGTCCCTATCGCCCGAGGATGTGGCGACGCTGGCCGAAGCGTTGGGCCCCGACTGTCTCCGGTCGCGTCAGATCACCCTCTCGCGCCGCTACGACGACGAAACCTTCCGCATCGACGTTCCGCTGAACTACCCGGCCATCGCCGAGTACCTGATGGCCAGCCACGGCCTCGGCGAAACCGTCAGGGAACCGCTTGCGGAAGCCACAACCACGGACATGCTCCGAAAGGCGTTGGAGGCGTTGGCGGAGCCGACGCCGGACCAAGTCGCGCTCCTGGAAACGATCAGGTCGTTCCCCGGCCAGAACGCGGTGGGTTTCGTTGGGAGCTACATCCGCTCCGTGACGCCCCAGTTCATGTACTTTTCGTATTACGACCGCATGGCCGGGCAAATCCGGGTCGACGACATCGTACGCAACGGGGACGCACCGTACCACCATCCCGGACATCCGCATGGAAACACGCATTTGGACGTCGGCGAGAGGGTTTTCCTCGACTTCCTCGAATTCGCCGGGACCTCGGTGGAGGAGATCAAGGCGTCGACGACCTACGAGTCGCTGAACGCCAAGTGTGAATCCGCATCGAACGCCATCACCGACCAATTGCAGGAATACTGGACGTAGAACGCGTTCCTGGAGCTTGAGGTCAGGGTCACGAAGGCGGAAGCGGGCGACCCCGCCCCGTTCAACGCCGGCGCGATCGCCCGCGCCCGTGTCAGGAACACCCTTCACAGGGTGACGGTGCCGTTCTCGGAGCGTAGCGCCGGGTTCATCTGGTTCTTCTCGTTCCTGGTGAAGTTCGCGCAGGTAAGCAAGCGTGGGGGCAACCAGATACTCCTGCTGGACGAGCCGGGGCTGACCCTCCACGGCAAGGCCCAGGCCGATCTGCTGCGGTACTTCGCCGACCGACTCCTGCCGAAGCACCAAGTGGTCTTCTCCACGCATTCGCCCTTCATGGTGCCGCCCGACGACCTGACGCTCTCCCGGATCATCGAGGACCAGGTCGAGCAGAAGCGTCCAGGCTTCTGGACGACGAAGGGTACCAAGGTCAGGGGCGACGTGCTCGCCACGGACCCGGACACCCTCTTCCCCCTCCAGGCCGCCTTGGGCTACGACGTCACCCAGGCGCTGTTCATCGGCAAGCACACCCTGCTGGTCGAGGGACCGGGCGACATCCTGTTCCTCAAGGCCCTGTCGGCTCAGCTGAAGCGACGGCGACGGACCGCGCTCGACCCCCGCTGGACGATCTGTCCGGCCGGTGGGCTCGACAAGATCCAGTCGTTCGTCTCCCTGTTCAAGGGCGCGAACCTACACCTGGCGGTGATGTCCGACAGAGCCCAGGGCGACAAGCGCAAGCTTGAGCAGCTCAAGGCCGCCGGTGCCATACCAGAGAGCCGCATCATGAATTATCCCGACGTGCTCGGCATCGCCGAGGGCGACGTCGAGGACATATTCGAGCCCGAGACCTATGTCGGCATTGTCAACGGCGCCTTCGAGCTCAAGGGGCGTTCCGCACTGACCCTAGCCAAGCTTGACAAGGATGCACCGGGCCCCGGCCGGCTGGTGAAGCGCATGGAGACGGTGTTCAGGATCCTCCCGGCATCCACGCCGGAATTCGACCACTTCAGCCCGGCTGATTGGCTCATCCGCAATCCCAGTTTCCTGGACGGAAACGGCCCTGGCGTCGTGACGACCCTCGACAACGGTGAGAAGGTCATCGAGGCCATCAACGCTGCTTTGCCACGGTAACCGGTCAACCCGACGCTTTTCACCGCGACAGGCGACCCGAGCGCCTCGCCCGCACGAAGGGCCGGCAACAGTCGTCAGTGGACGCTCTATTGCACCGTATATCCCTGCCATAACTGTGCCCGGCACCTCGTCACCGCCGGGGTGAAGCGGGTCTATTACGTCGAGCCTTACGTGAAGAGCCTCGCGGTCGAGCTTCACTCCGACACCATCGTTACGGAACTTCCGCAACGGCCCAAGGACGGAAAGGCGCCGACCCAGGCCCAGATGGTCATCGTTCCATTCACCGGCGTCGGCGAGCGAATGCATGAGGATTTCTTCATCAAGAAAGGTGATCTGAAGGACGAGCACGGCACGTTCGTGCCTCCCGGCGGGGGCCTGCCCGAACATGCCGTCCGGCTGCGTGACTTGGCCTCCGTCGAGAGGCGTGCCGCCTCCTTGGTCCCGGAAGCCTGACGATGGCCGAACGCAAGATCCTCAGCTTCCCGACCCGGGCGCTGGCGCCGCATGCCGTCCCGTCCATGCCGGACCTGCAATACACCCTCTTCCCCGGCCAGGACGACTGAGAGGGCGCCGTCGCCTTCGTCGACATCGAGGGGCTGACGGAGGAGCCTCTGCTGCGCCTGATTGCGACCAACGCCGCGCGGGCACTCGTCGATCTGAGGCCGCGACCCGTCTTCCAGCGTCCCCGCTTCCGGCACAAGAACGTCGTCTTCTACCTGCACGACCGGGACATCCGGTACGTCGAGTTCGCGCTGATGGCGCGCTGGCCATCCCGGGACAAGGCCGTTGCCGCGATGCATTCCTCCGAGGCATACGCCAAGATCGAGCCGGTCCTCGAACACGGGCTGGCCATCTGCCTCTACGACCAGTCCGCCGAGGACCTCGGCTGGCTCGATGAGATGCGGCGCCTGCTCAGGCATTCGAAGGGATATCGGGCCGAGGTGAACCCGCGCTCCTTGACCGGCATGCCGGTCTGAGGGGGTCTTCGACTTCCAACCGCTCGGAGACATGGTTGCCTTGTCCGGGAATCGAGTAGTAGACGGGTATATCAGCCTGCCTTAGGGCAATTGCGAGCTTATGTTGTTTTAAACGACACAAGAGGTTATTATGTCGATATAAGCGACGGGGCTTCCGCCGCCCGGGGGCGTTAAGTGGCTACGACGCACGGTGATCTGATCCTCACGCGAGGCGACCCGCAACGCGACCGGTCCCTTCAGCGGCAGGCCGCCGCCGGCAAGCTCCGGCGGGTCGGCGACGGCATCTATGCGGTGTGCAACGGTCGTCCCGTCGAAGAGATTGTCTGCGGCGGATGGGCTCCCATCCTCGCTCGATACGCGCCTGGTGCCGTGCTCAGGGGCCGGACTGCCCTGCAGAGGAATCCCTGGCGTGAGCGCGGGCCGGACGGGCGCGTCGTCTTCCCGGGCTGGGTGTTCGCGACCGATCCGCACGGGAAGGCCCGCAGGCGGTTGTCACTGCCCGGCTTGGAAATCAGAACCTTCCCCGGTCCAGGGCCGTTGGAGGGGGACATGTCCTTCCTCGGGGTCTACCTTCCGAGCGACGCGCGCGCCCTGCTGGAGAACCTGCAGGCATCACGCGCACGGAGTGGGCCTAGCCGCACCGTCGGAAGGGAAGGCGTCGAACGAGAGGTCGAGCGGTTGCTGAAGACCGCCCATGAGGACGGTCTCCGGGAGATCCGGCAGCGGGCCGAGTGCATCGCAGGCTCGCTTGGGGCGGAACAGGAACTGCAGGTCCTCCTCGATATCATCGGGACCATCCTCGGAACGCGCAAAGCCGGTTTGGTCGCAAGGGACGTGGCCGCGCGGCGCCGGCCGGACGACCCCTACGACCCCGAGTGCATGGAGCGCCTCAAGGTCTTGGCGATGACCCTCGGGCGCGTCGCGCCCGACTTGGCCGACCCGCACGTCGGTCCCGGCGAGCGGGACTGCACGTCATTCGTCGAGGCGTACTTCACCAACTACATCGAGGGCACGCGCTTCCTCGTCGACAAGGCGCGGCGCATCGTGTTCGAGCACGAACCGGCCGATGGGCGGCCGCAGGACGGTCGCGACGTGACGCAAACCTTTGCCCAGGTCGCGAGCATCGTGCCGGGCGAGGCGCGCGCATCGTCCGTCGATGAGTTCATGGCCGAGATCCGCGAGCGGAACGCGCGGTTGCTCGACGCGCGCCCCGACAAGAAGCCGGGCGAGTTCAAGGAGGATGCCAACAGCGCCGGCAACACCGTCTTCGTGTTGCCTGACCTCGTCAAGGGGACTCTGCGCGAGGGTTTCGCCATGCTGCGCGACCTGCAGGCCCCGTTCGCCCGCGGCGTGTTCGCCCACACCCTCATCGTCCTCGTCCATCCCTTCAACGACGGCAACGGTCGGACCGCCCGCATCATGATGACGAAGGAATTGGTCGGCGGGGGGAAGTCGCGAATCGTGGTGCCGACCATCTACCGGTCGGACTACATCGGGGGGTTGCGGGCGCTTACCGCACCCGGCGCCGCTCAAGCCGCGCCCCTCGTGCGCGCGATGCTGCGGTGCCAGTCCGTCACGGCCCGCATCGCTTCGCCGGACCTCGACGAAACGTTGCGCCTTTGGGCCTCGACACACGCTTTTCTGGAAGACGAGAAGAACGCGAGGTTCACCGACCCGAACGTCAACGTGGACATCGTATGGCGGCGAGGCATCCCGGCCCCCGCCTCCTACTGGCAGGAACTCGACTTGACGGCCCAACTCCAGGACGATGTCACCGGCCTGATACCCCTTGAACATCAAGTCGTATAGAACGACGATGACGCACTTCCAACGACCAAAAACTACAAAGGCCGCGTGATGACGTTCATGATGGTAGGTCGTTGCGTCACTCGCCTGCAAGGCCAACTAGGGGCGAGGTGCCGGAACGGGCAGTATGTGGTTTTGGGTCCGGCCACCACCGGCGATTCGGCAACGCGCCATCCGCATTCATCCCGAGCCATTTGGTGTATCGCAAGCCCGACGGTGATCCGTGCTGTCCGCTCGGCGCCGTCATGACGGCTCGCCATATGCCCAGTGGCGGCAGGTCGGACGCAGACGTCGGCACGTGGCCGGAAATCTCCCGAAACCCGACACCGCCTCCGAGGCGCCGATCCAGGGCTGCTTTCCTCAAGTCCAAAGGAATGCTTACGCCTTTAGGGTAAGCGACTTCTCACGTCGCTGTTGTCTCGGCTGCAGGCTAGGACCGGTCCGTGGCGCGGCTCAGTTCCGGCTCCGGCTTGCGAGCGGTCACGGCCAGCACCGCGCCATGAATGCTCCGACCCGAACAAGGCGACCCATGCGCGTGCTGCTGATCGAGGACGACCGCATGATCGGCGAAGGGTTGTCGCACGGCCTTGCCGCCGAAGGCTACTCCGTCGATTGGGTACGCGACGGCCCCATGGCCGAAACGGCGCTGCGGGTCGGCGGCCACGCATTGGTCCTGCTGGACCTCGGCCTGCCGGGCGCCGACGGCCTGCAGGTTCTCAGGTCCGCGCGGACGGCGGGCAACGACATGTCGGTGCTCATCATCACGGCGCGGGACGGACTCGACAGCCGCGTCGCCGGCCTCGACCTCGGGGCCGACGACTACCTGGTCAAGCCGTTCGAGATGCGCGAGCTGCTCGCCCGGATGCGGGCGATCCTGCGGCGCCGGGCCGGGCGGGCGACCGCGCGGCTCGTGGCCGCCGAGACCGAACTCGACACGGAGAGCCATGTGCTATCCCACGCCGGAACCGTCGCGGTCCTGTCGGCGCGCGAATACGCCCTCATGCACGCGCTCATGGAGCGACCGGGGCGCATCCTCTCTCGGGCGCAGATCGAGGAACGCATCTACGGGTGGGGCGAGGAGGTCGAGAGCAACGCGGTGGACGCCCTGATCCTCACGGTCCGCCGCAAGGTCGGCAAGGGCGTGATCCTCAACGTCCGCGGCGCAGGCTGGATGGTGCCCAAGCCATGAGGGCCGCCTCCTTGCGCCGCACGACGCTCGGCTGGATGACCGCCCTGCTCGCCGGAATCGGCTTGGCCGCGATGGTCGCGGCCTATGCCCTCGCGCGGATCGAGGCGGCCGATTTCCTCGACGGGCAGTTGCGGCAGGTCGCCCTCAACGCCGGTCCCGGGCTCCCGGACGCGGACGCGCCGCCCGCCGCCGACCAGGACCCGGAGGACCAACTCGCCGTCACCATCTGGAAGGACGGGCAGGTCCTGCGCGACGACCGCGGCGTCGACGTCCGCCACCCCGGCCGCACGGGATACGCGAACGTCGTCATGGGCGGCGAGCTCTGGCGCACCTACACGACCGCCAACGGCACCACGACGGTCCGGGTCGCCCAGCGCGACGTCGTGAGGGCGGAGTTCGCACGCAATGCGGCGCTCGGCGCCGTGGCCCCGCTGCTGCTCCTCGTCCCGCTGTCGTGGATCGTCGTCGGCTGGGCGATGAACCGGGCGCTCGGGCGGCTCGACGGCTTGGTGCATGACCTCGCCGGGCGCGGCGCCGCCGCCCAAGGCCCCTTGCCGACGCGCGGCGTGCCGACGGAGGTGGCGCCCCTCGTCGAGGCCATGAACGGGCTCATCCTTCGCCTGCAGGCCGCTCTGGCCGCCCAGAAGCGGTTCGTGGCCGACGCGGCGCACGAACTGCGTACGCCGCTTGCCGCGATGCAGATCCAACTCGACTCCCTCGGCGGGCCTGCCGGTGGCGGGGGCGACGCGCGGCGTATGGCGCTGGCGGACGGCCTCCGGAGGGCGAACCGGCTGGTGGATCAACTGCTCCGTCTCGCCCGGCTCGACGACGGTGCCGAGGCCCGTCCTGCATCCGTCGACCTCGGCCAGCTCCTGCTCGACTGCGTCGCCGACCACGTCGTGCTCGCCGAGCGCAAGGACATCAACCTGGGCGTGCATATCGAGACACCCGCGACGCTTCACGCGTCGGAGGACGAGGTCCGCGTCCTGTTCGCCAACCTGGTCGACAACGCCCTGCGCTACACGCCGTCGGGAGGCCAGGTCGACGTCCGTCTGCTGAACCGGAACGGTGCGTGCGTCGTCACGGTTCGGGACACCGGCTGCGGGCTGCCGCCGGGAAGCGAGGGCCGCCTGTTCGACCGCTTCTTCCGGGCCGCGCCACCGGAAGTCGAAGGCACAGGGCTCGGGCTCGCCATCGCCCGCCGCATCGCGGAGCGCAACGACCTCGGCCTGACGGTCGAAAACCGACGTGACGGGCAGGGGACCCTCGCAACCGTCAGACTGCCGGCCTGAGGCCGAGCCTGCGGCTCCTCCGGACGAAGCTCATTCTGCCCTCATTCTGGCTCGCTATCACCGTGCCCGACCATGACGGACGGGAGACGGGGATGAGCGAGATCCAGCGCCAGGTCTTGAACAAGGTACCGGAGGTCACCGCGGCCTTCTGGGTCATCAAGATCCTGTCCACGACCGTCGGCGAGACCGGCGCGGACTACCTCGCGGTGAACGTCGGCCTGGGTGCCGCCGTCACCGCCACCCTCACGGCCGGCCTCCTCGCGGCCGTCCTCGCCCTGCAGGTGCGCGAGCGGCGCTACGTGCCCTGGACCTATTGGTCGACCGTCGTCCTCGTCAGCGTGGTCGGCACGCAGGTCACCGACATCCTGACCGACAAGCTCGGCGTGAGCCTCTTCGTCAGCACCGGCGTGTTCGCGGCCGCCCTCGCCGCCGTGTTCGCCCTCTGGTACGCGACCGAGCGGACGCTCTCGATCCACGCCATCGTGACCCGGCGCCGCGAGGCGTTCTACTGGCTCGCCATCCTCCTGACCTTCGCGCTCGGCACGGCCGCGGGCGACCTGGCTACCGAGGCGCTGGGGCTCGGCTTCAATCTCGGCGTCGTCATCTTCGGCACGATCCTGGCCGCCCTCGCCCTCGCCTGGCGCCTCGGCGCGAACCCGGTGACGACCTTCTGGCTCGCCTACATCGTCACGCGCCCCCTCGGCGCATCGCTGGGCGATCTGCTGTCGCAGGCACGGGAATACGGCGGCCTCGGCTTCGGCACGGCCTCCACCAGCCTCGCCTTCTTCTCCGTCATCGTCGCCCTGGTGACGTCCCTGAGCCTCGTCTCCGGACGCCCTGGCGAGCCGGCCGGACAGCGGCGGGCCTGACCGTCCGCCGCCTCCCGCATCCCCATCCTCCAGTCCTTCCAACGCCGCACGACACGGAGCGAACGACCATGCGAAACATCCTCCTCGCCGCCATCGCCGCGACGGTCATCGGTGCCACGGCCGCCCCCCTGGGCCTGCTGGCGATGCAGGACGCCGCCGTCGGAGCGACGCCCAAGGCGATGGCGGCCTCGAAGCTTGGCGACCTCTCCAAGTTCCGGACCATCGTCGTCGACGTGAAGGCGATGACCGACCGGGGCGACCTCGCCGCCGCCAAGACGCGCATCAAGGACCTGGAATTGTCCTGGGACGCGTCCGAGGCCGGCCTGAAGCCGCGAGCCGCCGCCGACTGGCACGTCGTGGACAAGGCCATCGACCGCGCCCTCGACGCGCTGCGGGCGTCGAACCCCGATCCGGCCGCCTGCCGTCGCGCGGTCGACGACCTGCTCGCCATCATCGACCAGACCCACACCGCGTGAGCCAGCCCTCGCTTTCCCACGGCAGCCCGATGCAACCGACCGAGCGACCCGGACACGTCGAACCCGCCAAGGTGCCTGAAGCCACCGCCGGGTTCTGGGCCATCAAGATCGTGGCCACGACCCTGGGCGAGGTCGGCGGGAACGCCGTCACGTTGACGCTCGGCCTCGGCTATCTCGCCGGCACGGCGATCTTCGGGGCCGCCCTGGCGGTGCTGCTGGCCGCACAGGTCCGGGCGGACCGCTTCCATCCGATCCTGTACTGGGCCGTGGTCACCGCGACGACGCTCGCAGGCACGACCCTCGCCGACTTCTGCGACAGGTCCCTCGGCATCGGCTACGCGGGCGGGTCCCTGGTGCTGCTCGGATCGGTCGTCGCGACCCTGATCCTGTGGAAGCGCACGCTCGGCACGGTCGCCGTGGAGACGGTGCGGTCCCCGCGGGCCGAAGGTTTCTACTGGGCCACGGTCATGTTCTCCCAGACGCTCGGCACCGCGTTGGGCGACTGGATGGCTGACAGCAGCGGGCTCGGGTACAACGGGAGCGCGCTCCTCATCCTCGTCGCGCTGGCCGTGGTCACGGCCCTCCATCTGCGAACGCGTGTTTCCAGGCCCATGCTGTTCTGGACGGCGTTCGTCCTGACGCGGCCGCTCGGCGCCACCCTCGCCAACTCGCTCGACAAGCCGGTCGCTTCCGGCGGCCTGGGCATCGACGACATCACGATCTCCGGCGTGCTCGCGCTCGTCATGGCCGGGGCTCGTCCTCCTCATCCCGCAGCGTGCCGGTCGCCGGGCGGCCTGCGCCGACGCGCCGTGAGGTTTTTCTCGAAGAAGGAGCAGGTCCGATGGACGACCGTTACGAACGCGCCCTGAGCAAGGTACCCGAGGTCACGCTGGGCTTCTGGATCATCAAGATCCTGGCCACGACGCTCGGGGAGACCGGCGGCGACACCGTCACCATGACCCTCAACTGGGGCTACCTCGCCGGCACCGCCCTGTTCGCCGTGCTGCTGGTCGCGCTCGTGGTCGCCCAGATCATATCGAAGCGGTTCCACCCGGTCCTGTACTGGTCCACGATCGTCGCCTCGACCACCTTCGGTACGACGATGGCGGACTTCGCCGACCGCTCGCTCGGCATCGGATACACCGGCGGGTCGACCCTGCTACTCGCCTGCCTCGCGGCCGTGCTCGGGCTTTGGTACGCGACCGAGGGCACCGTGTCGGTGGACACGGTTTCGACCCCGCGGGTCGAGGCGTTCTATTGGGGGGCGATCACCTTCTCGCAGACGTTGGGCACCGCGCTCGGCGACTGGCTCGCGGACACCGGCGGCCTCGGCTACGAGGGTGGCGCCCTCGTCTTCGCGGCGGCGCTCGCGGTCGTCATCGCCCTGTACTACCGGACCTCCGTTTCACGGGTCACGCTCTTCTGGGCGGCGTTCATCCTGACCCGCCCGCTCGGGGCCACGGTGGGCGATTTCCTCGACAAGCCGGTCGCCAACGGCGGGCTGAACCTGAGCCGGCCGCTCGCTTCCGCCGTGATCGCGGCCTTCATCGTGGCGCTCATCGTCCTGCTACCGCAGCGGGCCGGCCGTCATCCGGGCGCGGACGCGACGGCGTCATGAACCTGCGGTCGACACCGCATGGCGACGCGCCGGGGCCCCGCCCTTGTCCGGCGCCGCGGCGACTTCGTCCACGGGGCCGTGCGCGCGACCTGCCCCCGATCCGTGGAGTTCGCACGGATGCCGGCGGCCCGGGGACGGCGGCCGCGCGCATCCCGAGGCCGGGCCAGAAGCAGTCGCCGTGGGTCAGGGCCGCGGTCCATCGACGATCCTTGCATCCCCGGTCTGGCCGCCTCGCCCCACGGGCGACGCGCGTCAGACCTGGGGCGGCGTACCGAGGTCCGGCCGGGAGGCGAGGCGGATGAACGAATTGGGTGCCTGGGCAGCAGCCGTGACGCGCCTCGGGAAACGGGAGCTCGGCCTCGTGGCGACGCTGTTCTGCGTCGCCGCACTCCTCCTCGCGTTCGGCCTCCTCGCCGGCGAGGTGATGGAGGGTGATACCATGGCGTTCGACACCCGGGTCGCGCGCTTCTTCCGTCCACTCGGCGCCGCCGGCCCAATCGGGCCGGCCTGGGTGCATGAGATGGCGCGCGACGTGACCTCCCTTGGGAGCATGGTCGTCCTGTGCTTCCTGCTGGCTGCGACCGTGGGGTACCTGCTCCTGGTCCGCAGGCGTGGGACTGCCCTCCTGGTGGTGGGCTCGATGCTGGGCGGCACGGTCATCAGCTTCGGCCTGAAGCTGCTCTTCAACCGCCCTCGTCCCGACATTCCCGGCGGCATCCAAGTGTTCACAGCCAGCTTTCCCAGCAGCCACGCCATGCTCTCTGCGGTGACCTTCCTGACGCTGGGGGCGATCATGACGAGGGTCGCAGCGGGCGCACGGCTGAAGGCGTACTTCATGGGGCTCGCCGTCTTCCTCACCGTCGTCGTGGGGCTGAGCCGCGTCTACATCGGCGTCCACTACGCGACCGACGTGTTGGCGGGCTGGTGCGTCGGGTCGGCCTGGGCGGTGCTGTGCTGGATCGTGGCGCTGCGCCTCCAGCGGCGCGGCCAGGTCGAAGCGTCGGGGGCGGCCGGTGAGCCCGACCGTACGGCTCATGCGGATTCGAAGCTGTCCGTTCGGACCTTGCGTTAGCGTCGCCTTACGGCGCTCAAATGGCTCGGCCGTGCTGCCGGATCACCCGGTTCAGGGTGCGCCCGAGTTGGTCGGCGGCGTAGGGCTTGTGCAGCAGCTCGAAGCCGTCACCACCTCCCTGGGCCAGCGCATCGCTGTAGCCGGACGCCAGGACGACCGGCAGGCCGGGGAGCCGCCCGCGCAACAGCTTGGCCATGGCGAGGCCGCCCATGCCGGGCATGACCACGTCCGAGAACACGACGTGGAAGCCGGCGCCATCCGGGCCGAGCCGGTCGAGGGCCTCCTCGGCGTTCGCCGCCCAGTCCGTCGCGAAGCCCAAGTCCTGGAGGATCTGCGTGGCGAATCGCCCGACCTCGACGTTGTCCTCCACGACCAGCACGCGCCGCCCGGCTCCGGACGAGGTGGCCTCGTCTCCCGTTTCATGTCTGCCCGGCTCCGGGGCGGCCTCGATCTCGGGCAGGTACAGCGTGAACGTGGTCCCACGCCCCGGAGCGCTCTCCACGTTCACGTCGCCGCCCGATTGCTTGGCGAAGCCGAACACCTGGCTCAGGCCCAACCCCGTTCCCTTGCCGACTTCCTTCGTGGTGTAGAACGGCTCGAAGATGCGTCCGAGGAGCTCCGGGGCGATGCCCGTGCCCGTGTCCGACAGCGAGACCGCCGCGAACGGCGCCGGGCTGCCGCCGTGACCGCGGATCGAAGGCATCCCCTGCGAGCAGGACAGCCGCAGCGTCAGCGTGCCCTCGCCGTCCATAGCGTCGCGGGCATTCACCGCCATGTTGATGACGGCCGTCTCGAACTGGCTCACGTCGGCCAGGACGTGACAGGGACGCTCGGGCAACTCGGTCAGCACGCGGATGCGCGAACCGGTCACCGTGTCGAGCATGTCGGCCACGCTTTTCAGACGGGCGCCGGCCTCGAACACCTCGGGCTTGAGCGCCTGCCTTCGGGCGAAGGCCAGGAGTTGCCCGGTCAGCTTGGTGGCGCGCTCCACCGTGTCCGAGACCGCGTCCATGTAGCGCCTTCGCCTGTCGTCCGGCAGGTCGGGTCGCCGCAGGAAGTCGACAGAGGACCGGATGATGGTCAGGAGGTTGTTGAAGTCGTGGGCCACGCCCCCGGTCAGCTGGCCGACCGCCTCCAGCTTCTGCGACTGCCGGAGCGCCGCCTCCGCCTCGCCCAGGCGGGCGGTGCGCTCCTCGACCCGCTGCTCAAGCGTCGCGTTCAGGGCCGCGAGCTGCCCCGCCGCCTCGCGCAGGGCGGCGTCGGCGCGCACGCGCTCGATATGCGCCCAGCAGCGCTCCGTCACCTCGCGGAGAACCGCAAGGTCGTCGCCCGACCAAGCCCGCGCCACCCGGTCGTGGATGGCCATCATGGCCGTCAGGCGCCCGTCCTTGACCAGGGGCATGCAGGCTACCGCCGCGACACCAACGGCCTGGAAGGAGGCAGCGTCCGCAGCCGGCAGTTCAGACCGGACGTCGCCGACGACGAGCAACTCGCCCGAACGAAGGCAGGTCGCGGCCAGCGTGCCGAAATCGGTGAGGCGGTAGCGCCCGACGATGCTCGGCGAGCCCTCCGCCGACCAATCCCCGCGGATGGTCAGGCCTTCCCCGTCCGGGTCCATGTCGGCGTAGGCGCAGTTCGAGAGACGCAGATGGCCCGCCACCATGCGCGTCGTCACCGACAGGATGCCCTCGGCATCTGTGTTCCCGGCGGTCTCCGTGCCGAGTGCGTCGAGGAAGCGCAGCCTTGCCTCGTTGGCTTGCCGGACCTCCTCGGCTCGCCGCCGCGCCGTGATGTCGATGGCCGTGCCGAGCGCCCGGACGCACGCTCCTCTCGCGTCGAACAGGCCCTTGCCCTTGGCCGCGACCCAGCGGACGACGCCATCCTCCTTTCCGACCGTGCGGTACTCGACGTCGTAGGTCGCGCGCCGCGCCGGGTCGAGCGCCGAGGCGAAGGCCGCGCTCGTCACCTCCAGGTCGTCCGGATGCAGCCCGGCATAGAAGTCGGCCATGCTGCAGGGCACGCCCGGCGAGATGCCGAACATCGCCTTGGTACGATCCGACCAGGTCAGCACGTCGGTGGTCAGGTCGAGGTCCCAGGTCCCCACCTCGGCGGCCTCGGTCGCGAGCCGCAGGGATTCCTCGCTGAAGGCCAGCCGCTCCAGGTTGGCCCGCCGCTCGGCCGTCAACGCCGCGTTCTCGTCCTCCAGCACGACGAGGCGCTCACGCTCGACCGTCACGTCCAACTGGCTGGCGAAGAAGTATGCGAGATCGCCGCCCGCGTCGTTGACCGGCGCCAGCAGCAGCCGGTTCCAGAACGGTGTTCCGTCCTTCTTGTGGTTGCGGATGTCGATCTCGATGGACCGGGGCGCGACGATGGCCTCGCGGATCAGGCGGACTGTCTCCGGGTCGGTCTCAGGGCCCTGCAGGAAGCGGCAATTGCGCCCGAGGATCTCCTCCCGCGCATAACCGGTCAGGCGGCAGAAGGCATCGTTGACGAAGACGATGGGATTGTCCGGCCGGCGCGGATTGGTGATGACCATCGGCATGCGCGTTGCCCGCACGGCAGCGGGGAACGGGTCGGTCCCGCCATCAATTCCGGCGAGTTCGGCCTCGATCCTGGCTTGGTCGCGTCGGAGCCGCTCAGGCGTCGCGCGGTATGGGGGTGGCTTGACCGTGTCGTCCATCAGGCTTCGGTTCTAGCAGCCGTTGCCACAATTCGCAGCGGGGTCGGGCGCGGCGGTCGCCGGACCCGCCAAGTCGCCCGGTGAAATTTTCACAACCGAGCGACCCCGAAGGCGAGGCGCCCGACCGGACTACGCCAGGACGGAGGCCGGCAGCCTTACCGTCACGGTCGTCCCGCCCGCGCCGCTTGCCATCGCGAGCGTTCCGTTGAGCTGGCGGACGAACGCCTCGACGAACCGGGATCCAAGGCCGGAACCCGGGCCGCTGGTCGCGTCCAGCCCGATGCCGTCGTCGGCGACCGTGAGCACCGCCTCACCGTCCCGGCGCCTGAACCCGAGGAGGATGCGGCCCCCTCCGGACGGAAACGCGTACTTCACCGCGTTGGTGGCGAGTTCGTTGACGATCAACCCGACCGTGACCGCCTGGTCGGCGACGATGGACAGCGGCTCCGCCTCGACGTCGACGGCGATGCGGGCCTCGGCGCCGAGCAGGCTGGAACGCAGGCTTCCGGCGATGCCCTCCAGATATGGCCCCATCGCCACCGGGCCGAGCGTCGAGGAGCGGGAGATCACGTCGTAGAGCTCGGCCACGGCGCCGATGCGGCCCTGCATCGCGCGGTAGCCCTCGACGCAGGGTTCGGCCGCCCGGCGGATTTCGTACGAGACGAACGAGGTGATGATCTGCAGGCTGTTCTTGATGCGATGGGCGAGCTCGGCGGCGAGAAGGTCGCGGTGCCTCTCCAGCATTCGCGCCTCGGTCACGTCCTCGAAGACCAGGAGCAGCCGAGTGATATGGTTGCCGGGACGGTGGACCTTGCGGGCGTTGAGCTTGAAGATGCGCCGACCGAGTCCCGGGAACTCGTCCTCGACCTCGAAGCCGTCGATGGCCATGTCGTCGGGCACGATCCGCCCGAGCAGATCCTGGAGCCGCCCGACCCGCCACTGGCCTTGCGACAGGTCGTAGAGCGACGTGCCGACCACAGTCCCAACGTCGAGGCCGAACATGCGCAGGAAGGAGCGGCTGGCACTGACCACTGTCATGTCGGCTTCGAGGACCACCAGCGGGTCTCGAACCGTGTCGACGATGCCCTGGGCGAGAAGTCGCTGTCGCTCGGCCTCGGCCCGGGCCTCGTGCTCGCCCGTGACGTCGTCGATGGCGAGGAGCAGGTATGGAACGTGGCCGTCCTCCCTGAACACCTTGCGGGCGTTGAGGCGCATGCACTTCACGCCGATGCCGGGAAAGTCGTGCCCGACCTCGTAGCCCTCGACGGTCCCGTCGCGCGGCACGATCTCGCCGAGCAGCGTGCGCAGTTCGGGGATCCCCCACTGGCCGTTGCCGAGCTCGAACAGCGGCCGTCCGACCGTCGCCTCGGGCTCGACCTTGAAGGTGTTGTAGAAGGCGCGGTTCGCCGACTTGACCCTAAGGTCCATGTCGAGAACCAGCAGGCTGGTCCGGACGGTGTCGACGATGTCTTGCGAGCTTACCGTGTCCATGCGTCCACCGTCGGGTTCGAAGCTACCCGTCCGCACGGTCCACGAACCCTAGCCGACCGGTGGGACGCGAGTCCGCGTAGTGGATGCGGGCGGGTTCACACGGCCGTCTCATTTCCCAGCCGTCCGCCACCGGAGCCGGGGGG
>NZ_LSIX01000750.1:0-700 GCF_001556475.1 Methylobacterium sp. CCH5-D2
GGCCAGGGCGGCGCGCTCGCCCGCCAACTCGCCCGCTACCTGCGCCGCCGCGAGGTGAGTTGCGCCGCCGAGGGCGACGGCATGCGCTGCCGCATCGACGGCGACGACCTCGCCGCCCTGATCCTGGCGGCCGGCGGCGCCCGGGCGAGCGAGGACGCGCCGCAGGATCTGCTCGCCGCCGAGGAGCAGGCCCGCTCCGAGCGCGTGGGCCTGTGGGGGCGCGAGCGCTGAAGCGCGCCACAATTCTCCCTCCCCCCTCTGCGGAGGAGGGTGGCACCCGAAGGGTGACGGTCGGGACGAAGTCCCGCAGAGAGGGGAGGGACGCTGCAGGATCAGGCTATGCCCTGCATGAAGCCCGCACCTCTTCCGTGAGCGTGGTTCCCCTCACCCGACCCGGCCTGACGGCCGGCCCATCCTCCCCCGCAGAGGGGGAGGGAGAGTGACGCGGGTACGAAAAAGCCCTCCCCGCCGACGGCGAGGAGGGCCCGTCTCACACGGGGGCCGCCCGAGGCGGCCCCTTCTTTCACATCACGCCGCGATCGCCTGCGCCGACGGCCCGGCCTGCCGCACGTCGGCCTCGACGTGGCTCTCGAAGCGCTTGAAGTTCTCGTCGAACATCGCGACGAGCCGCGCGGCCGTCTCCACGAAGGCGCCCTTGTTGGCCCAGGTCTTCACCGGGGTCAGGATGTGGGGCTCGACG
>NZ_LSIX01000074.1:0-268 GCF_001556475.1 Methylobacterium sp. CCH5-D2
CGTCCGACCTCACCCTTATCAGGGGTGCGCTCTAACCACCTGAGCTACAGGCCCGTGGCTGGCAGCGATGCGCGTGCATCGCCTCCCGCTTGTCCGGATGAGAAAGAGAAACGAGGACGGCGACGTCCCGCCAATGGGTCCTGACTGGACCCTGTATCTAAATGACGCCGTACGAGGAGCGGACCGGCCGAGCCGATCATCCTGACAAACAGCATCCTTAGAAAGGAGGTGATCCAGCCGCAGGTTCCCCTACGGCTACCTTGTTACG
>NZ_LSIX01000751.1:0-234 GCF_001556475.1 Methylobacterium sp. CCH5-D2
GAGGAACAGGCGGGCGCCGCGCTCGGCCGCCGCCGCCAGGATGGCGTCGATCTGGTCGGCCGACTTGCCGGCGGCGTAGACGGTCTCCTCCAGCCCGATCCGCTCCGGCCGGGCGAAATCGAGCACGAACTCCTCGGCGACGCTCACCGGGCGCCCCCCGCGGCGGCCTTGGCCCCCTTCGAGCCCAGGAAGGCGCTGCCGTTGCGGTAGGGCTCGAACCGCACCGGGCCGGCG
>NZ_LSIX01000752.1:0-3870 GCF_001556475.1 Methylobacterium sp. CCH5-D2
GAGGAGCGTCATTGAGGAGCGTCATTGAGGAGCGTCATTGAGGAGCGTCATGCATGTCACGCCCAGAACGCCGCGCGACGCCCCCGGGCCCCGCCTGCCGCCGGGCGGCCCTCGACGCGCTCGGCCAGGAGGTCGGGCGCGCCCTGCCCCCGCCCGCCGACGGGCTCGGCGAGAGCCTCGTCCGGCGCGCCCACGGGGACGAGCCCGAGGAGGACCGCCTCGTCGTCCGCTTCGGCACGGAATGGCGCAGCTTCATCCGCCGCCAGAACCCCGACCGGCTCGCCGCGCTCGACGAGTTGATCGACGCCCGCATCGAGCACCGGGCGCTCGCCCGCTTCTACCGCCGGGTGCGCAACGCCGCGGTGGCGGTCACGCTGGCGGGCTTCGCGCTCGCCCAGTTCGGGATCGACCGGCTGCCGGTCGTGCGCCAGGTCTGGCGCCTGCTTCGGGGAGACCTGCGATGAGCGCGCGCGCGACGCGCCGGGCCCTCGGGCACCGGCTGGCCCATCTCGGGCGCCTCCTCGGAGCCGGGCTGTTCCTGGCCACCTGCGGCGTCGCCTCCTACACGGCCGGGGCCCGCCACCGCGCGGACCCGGCCCCGAATCGGATCGCCGACCCGGTCTGCCCCCGCTGAGATCCGCGTCGAGCCCGCACGCGGCCCGGCCGCGCCGCGGGAACCGCGGCGGCGCTCGCGTGTAAGAGCCTGCCATCCCCGCTCCGGCCCCGCCCGGAGCGCGGTCGGCAGCGGTGCCCGGCGGTGATATTCAGGGCGCATTCAGTGCCCCCGGACCACAAGTCCTGCCCATGCGCCACGCCCTCGCCCTTCTCGCACTGAGCCTGACCGCGGCGGCGCTCGTCGCGGGCGGCCCGGGCACGATGGCCGAGGAGCCCGACGAGAACGCCCCGCGCCTCGCCCAGGCCTCGTCCGGCCCAGCCCCGCGGCTCGATGCCTGCCTCTCGGCCGCGGACCTGCGCGAGGAGGTCTCGGAGAAGCGCGTGATCGAGCCGGTGGCGGCGATCCGCGCCGCCCGCACGGTGATCCCGCGGGCCGAGATCCAGCGCGCCAGCCTGTGCCGGC
Source organism: Methylobacterium sp. CCH5-D2 (assembly GCF_001556475.1). NCBI lineage: Bacteria > Pseudomonadati > Pseudomonadota > Alphaproteobacteria > Hyphomicrobiales > Methylobacteriaceae > Methylobacterium > Methylobacterium sp. CCH5-D2. Next base: position 1,079 of record NZ_LSIX01000752.1, read on the forward strand.
ACGAGGACGGGCTCGTCTACATGCTCACCGCCTTGCGCCGGGACGGGCATTTCGTGCACGTGATGGTGGATGCCAAGACCGGCCGGGTCGCGGGACAATACTAGTTCGCGGTCCAAGACTTGAGGGAGTTGCGTCGTGCGCCTGCTCGTCGTGGAGGATGACAAGGACATCAACCGGCAGGTCGTCGCCGCCCTGGAGGAGGCCGGCTACGTCGCCGACAAGGCCTATGACGGCGAGGAGGGCGGCTATCTCGGCGAGAGCGAGCCCTACGACGCGATCATCCTCGACATGGGCCTGCCCAAGGCCGACGGCGTCAGCGTGCTGCAGAAGTGGCGCCGCGCGGGCGTGAAGACCCCCGTTATCATCCTCACCGCGCGCGACCGCTGGTCGGACAAGGTCGACGGCTTCGACGCGGGCGCGGACGACTACGTGACGAAACCCTTCCACATGGAGGAGCTGCTCGCCCGCGTGCGGGCGCTGCTGCGCCGCGCCGCCGGCCACGCCTCCAGCCAGATCGCCTGCGGGCCGGTCACCCTCGACACGCGCTCCGGCAAGGTCTTCGTGGACGGCGCCCAGGTGAAGCTGACGAGCCACGAGTACCGGCTGCTCTCCTACCTGATGCACCATACCGGCCGCGTGGTCTCCCGCGCCGAGCTGACCGAGCACCTCTACGACCAGGATTTCGACCGGGACTCGAACACGATCGAGGTCTTCGTCGGACGGCTCCGCAAGAAGCTCGCCGTGGACCTGATCCAGACCGTGCGGGGGCTGGGGTACTTGGTGGACCCGAACCAGCCGCCTGCGCGGGTGTGAGACGGGGTCCGGTTGAGCGCTACGGACGCCGCAAATCCCCGGAAAATGCCGGCGTGCTCTATCCTTCCCCGCGCCGGGACACCCGGCCTCGAACGCCGTAGCCCATGACCGCCCTCCTCCGGTTCCTCTCCCTGCGCCGCCGCTCGATCGCGGTGCGGCTTGCCGTCTCGGCCTTCCTGGCCTCCTCGGCGATCCTCCTGATCGCGGCCTGGATCCTGACGACGCTCTACCGGGAGAACACCGAGCGCGCCTTCGACAGCCGGCTCCTCGTCTTCGCCAACAACCTCGCCACCGACCTCGTCTCGCCGGCCGACCCGGAGAGCCGCTCCTTCTCGCTCGGCGACCCGCGCTTCGACCTGCCGCTCTCGGGCTGGTACTGGCAGGTCGGGCGGCCGGACGCGCGCCCGCGGGACCTGCGCACCTCGCGCTCGCTCGTCGGCGTGCCCCTGAAGCCCGCGACCGACCCGGACAACAAGGCGGGCGTCGGCCAGATCCGCCAGGGCTACGGCCGGGCCCAGGACGACCGGCAGCTCCGCATCATCGAGCGCGACGTCGATCTCGGCGAGGAGGGGCGCTACACCGTGCGGGTGGCGGGCCCGGCCGACGAGATCGTCAACGACGTCGATCGCTTCCGCTTCTCCCTCTACGTCACCTTCGGGCTGCTCGGGCTCTCACTCGCGATCACCACCCTGCTGCAGATCCGCTTCGGCCTGCTGCCGCTCAAGAAGATGCGCGCCGCGCTCGGCACCGTGCGGCGCGGCGAGGCCGACCGGATCACCGGCTCGTACCCCAGCGACATCGCGCCGCTCGCGGGCGAGATCAACCTCCTGATCGAGACCAACCGGGAGATCCTGGAGCGCGCCCGCACCCAGGTCGGCAACCTCGCCCACGCGCTCAAGACCCCGCTCTCGATCATCGTGAACGAGGTCGGCGCCGCCGACGCGCCGGAGGACCTCTCCCAGAAGATCCGCGAGCAGGCCGCGGTGATGCGCGACCAAGTGAACTACCACCTCGACCGGGCGCGCGCCGCCGCGCTCGCGGGCACGCTCGGCACCTCGACGGAGGTCGAGCCGGCGCTGGCCGGGCTGGTGCGCACCTTCGGCAAGATCTACCGCGACAAGGACATCGCCTACGAGGTCCACGTGCCGCCGGGCCTGCGCTTCCGGGGCGAGCGCCAGGATTTCGAGGAGATGGTGGGCAACCTCGTCGACAACGCCTCGAAATGGGCGCACGGCCGCGTCGCGATCCGGGCCGAGGCGGTGGACACGGACGACTACCCCCATCTCCTCCTCTCGATCGAGGACGACGGGCCGGGCCTGCCGCCCGACGCCCGCAAGGCGGTGCTTGGACGGGGTCGGCGCCTCGACGAGTCGAAGCCGGGCTCGGGCCTCGGGCTGTCGATCGTCGCGGATCTGGCCGCCCTCTACCGCGGGCGCTTCAGCCTCGAGGAGGCGGGACTCGGCGGCCTGCGCGCCGTGCTGGAGGTGCCGGGCGACGCGCCGGCCGGCGCCGCGACCCACTGACAGCCTGTTTGACCGCATCGCAGCCCCGACGAGAGCGTGAACCACCTCTTTCCCGGACGCCCGGAGCGTCAGCGGAGGGTGATCCGGGACCCAGACGATGAAGGGCCGCGAAGCGGCGCGATCCTTGGCACCGGCGCAGGGTTCGGACGCTCCGCATCTCCTTGTGCTGGGTCCCGGATCACCTTCCGCTGACGCTTCAGGCGTCCGGGAAAAGGGGCGGAGATCCTTTCGAACGCCGGTCCAACAGGCTCTGTGCGCGGGGCCCCGGCGGGTCCCCGACGGCAGCCCCGCCAAGGCCCCGCTCTTGTCATGGGGCCGAACTTGCGTGACACCGTGCCGCCAGAACAGGGGATCGTGCCGGGGCCCACCCGATCGTACGTACCCTTGGACGAGAGGTCCGGTCCGGGCCCGATCGACAGGGTCCGATGACGCCGATCTGGTTCATACTGGCGGGCA
>NZ_LSIX01000753.1:0-2836 GCF_001556475.1 Methylobacterium sp. CCH5-D2
CCCGCCGAGGCGCCCACCAGCGGCGCGGTGCTCAAGGGGTCGATCGCCACGTGGAGCGCGGCGCCCGCCACCGTGCCCGCGAGCCCGATCAGCCCGTAGCGCCAGGCCCCGCAGCGGCGCGCGACCGGCGCACCGAAGGCCGCGAGCCAGACGCTGTTGAAGATCACGTGGAGCCAGGAGCCGTGCAGCAGCGCGTAGGTGGCGAAGGTCCAGAGCTTCGGCTCCGGGTCGCTCGCGAAGACGCGGATGTAGGTCTCGACGGCCTCCGCGTAGCCCGGTACCTCGACCTTCGCGGCGGCGTCGATCACCGCCTGGGCCCGGTCCGGGTCGATCCAGAGCGTCCAGCGCACCGGCAGCAGGGCGAGTGCGTCGAAGAGCCGGATATCCCACTCGTCGGGCAGCACGAGGGCGCGCGCCGCGTGGATCGCCACCAGCAGGGCGATCGAGGCTGTGACCACGCCCGGCAGGTTGAACACGGGCACGCGGCTCTGGCGCGGGAAGTCGGGGGAGGCGTCCATCGTCCCTCCATGTCGGCCGGCGCGGGCGCGGGGCAAGTCCCCGGCCGCAGGCGGCGAGAGGGCGCGACGCGCGATTGCCGGGGACAATTAACCCTAAGGCCAGGTTACGCGCGCCGCGGCACGCCTGAAGGCATAGGCTGTGCGCAGCGATTCCTTAAGCTTTCACGATCGTTCGGAACCGCGCCCGCGGGTGTGCCGAACCGGGACAGCCCCGTGGAATCAGGGACGGATCCGGGACACATGAAGCATCCGACCAGTCGCGCGCTGCACACCTACTGGAACCGGCTCCGCGGGGAACGCTGCGCGCCCGAGCGCTCCGAGATCGAGCCCGGCGAGATCCGGCACCTGCTGGCCGACAGCCTGATCCTGGAGATCGGCCTGCCGATGCGCGAGGCGCATCTGCGGCTCGCGGGCACGCGGGTCTGCGCGCTGTTCGGCCGCGAGCTGCGCGGCCTGCCCTTCGGCGGCCTCTGGGAGCCCGATGCCGCCCTCGCCGGGCCGGCGCATGCCGAGTCGTGGCGGATCCTCGAGATCGTGGCCGGCGAGGGCGTCGGCGCGGTGATGGGCCTGCGCGGGCACACGGCGGCCGGCGAGGGCCTCGATCTCGAACTCCTGCTTCTGCCGCTGCGCCATCGCGGCCGCACCCACGCGCGCATGCTCGGCACGCTCAGCCCGCTCACCGTGCCGCACTGGATCGGCCTGCGGCCGCTGATCCGGCTCGAGACGGTCTCGCTGCGCATCCTCGGGAGCGGGGCGCGCCCGCTGCCCGACGCCGTTCCCCCGGCGCCCGCAAACGACGCCGCGCCCGTGCGCCGCGGGCATCTGCTCGTCCATCGCGGCGGACGTGCCTGAGGTCGTGTCCCCGCGATACGACCTCAGGTTTTCGTGCAACCGGAAAAGGCTTTCGTAACGGGCGCCGCGTACCGTCCCGATCCGATCTCAGTCGTCAAGTCGGATCCGGATGCAAGCGAGTCTCGTCATGCCTGCGGGCCCCGGCGGCGTCGTGCCCGAGATGGGCCGTGCGCCGACACCGCGGCACGCCGTGCGCGCCTCCGACCAGCGCCGGTTCCAGCGCGTGCAGGTGGCTCTGCTCGGCCGCTACATGCTGAGCGACCGGCGGGAATATCCGTGCCAGACCGTCGACATGTCGCCGGGCGGCGTCCGTCTGACCTGCGCGGTGGTCGGAACCGTGGGCGAGCGGGTGGTGCTCTACCTGGAGCAGGTCGGCCGCATCGAGGGCACGATCGCCCGCCACACGACCGGCGGCTTCGCGATCGAGCTCGCCGGCACGGCCCGCAAGCGCGACAAGATCGCCTCGCAGCTCACCTGGCTCGCCAACCGCGAGATGCTCGGCCTGCCCGAGGGGCGCACCCACGAGCGCATCGTGCCGAAGGTGCCGGGCGTCGTGCTCCGCCTGGAGACGGGCCGCGAGGTCCACGCCCGTATCATCGACTTCTCGATGTCCGGCGCGGCCATCGCCTGCGCGGCCCAGCCGGCGATCGGCGCCGTCGTCACGGTCGGCAGGACGCCGGGCCGGGTGGTGCGCTACTTCGAGGGCGGCCTCGGCGTGCAGTTCCTGCTGCCGATCGATCCCGACCGCTTCCACGACGGCATGACGCTGTGAGAGCAGGCGCGGGGGCGGCTTCTCTCGCCATCTCCATCGCATCCGCGGTTCCCTCCCCGACCCTTTCCCCTGCGCGCCCGACGTAGGCGGACGTCACGAGCGATAGCCCCCGCGCTCTCCCTCCCCCGCAGAGGGGGAGGAGACCCTCGTGCGTCGACGCGGGCCCCAGCAGGCGGCGAGACTGCCTGGATCGGCGGCCGTCCCCATCGATCGTCCCCGGGTACGGTTTCCCATCCCTGAACGGGATGCTCCCAAGTTGCGGCATCCGCGTGAGGCGCGGTTGGGCCTGCGGCGAGGCGGGGCTCCGGGGGCGGCGAATCGATAAAATTGCGCGCATCGGCTTCAGCGCGGAACAGGGGGCGGGGCGCCATCTTGGCCACACGAACAGGGGTGGTTGCGATGCGCGGCGGGTCGGTTCTGAAGGTGCTGGGTGTCGCGGTCGGCCTCTGCGCCGGTCTGCTCGGCGGCGCGGCGCGGGCCGCCGAGGCCGCCCTCCCCCTGCCGGCGATCGAGGCCGGCGCCACCCCGCTCGGCGCGGCCAAGCCGATCGCGGCGTGGGTGACGTTCTGCCAGGCCTACGCGGCGGAGTGCGCGGTGGACCGCGCGGAGCCGGCGCGGATCAGCCTGACGCCGGCGCTGTGGTCGACGATCGTCGCGGTCAACAAGCGCGTGAACAAGAGCGTGCAGGCGATGA
>NZ_LSIX01000754.1:0-633 GCF_001556475.1 Methylobacterium sp. CCH5-D2
TGGCCAAGCCCGCGGTCATCGTCTCGGTCGAGAAGCAGCCCGACGTCGACACGGTGCGGCTGACCCGCAGCATCGAGACCGCCCTGAAGGAACTCAACCCGACCCTGCCCGGCGGCATCAAGGCCGACCAGGTCTTGTTCCGGCAGGCCGACTTCATCGAGACTTCGATCCGCAACGTCGAGCGCGTCCTCGTCGAGGCCGTGCTGGTGGTGGCCCTGGTGCTGTTCGCCTTCCTCTTGAACGTGCGCACCACCGCGATCTCGCTGCTGGCCATCCCGGTTTCGGTGCTGACGACCGCTCTGGTGTTCCACCTGTTCGGCCTGTCCATCAACACGATGACGCTCGGGGGGCTCGCCATCGCCATCGGCGAGCTCGTCGACGACGCGGTGGTCGACGTCGAGAACATCTACCGACGGCTCGGCGAGAATCGGAAGGCGGGCAACCCTAGGAGCACCTTCGAGGTGGTGGTCTCGGCCTCGAACGAGGTCCGCTCCGGCATCGTCTACGCGACGCTGATCATCATCCTGGTCTTCGTGCCGCTGTTCGCGCTCTCAGGCATCGAGGGCCGGCTCTTCGCGCCCCTGGGGCAGGCCTACATCATCTCCATCCTGGCGAGCCTGCTCACCTCCATCA
>NZ_LSIX01000755.1:0-16579 GCF_001556475.1 Methylobacterium sp. CCH5-D2
ACGACGCGCCGCTCTCGCTCAGCCCGCCTGGCCTGTCGCCCGGACCGCTCTACTAGGCCCCCTGCCTGCAACCGGCGGGTGTCACCCACCGGACGCAGGCTGTGCGAAACGAGGGGTGGGACGGGCGGGATCGCGCGGGGAAAGCTTGACTTGGGCGCCCCCGCGGCCATCGTCGCCGGATGCAGGACACCCAGCGGACGAGGCGGCCCGTGTCGCTCAGGAACTCGCTCATGACAGCCTTCACGCCCGCGCGGCCCGCGCGGATGCGCGCCGCCCTCGGGGCCGGCCTCGTGCTGCTCGCGGCCGCCCAGCCGGCGCTCGCCCGCTCGGCCCGCGAGGAGATCGAGCCCGCCGAGGAGCGCACCTTCCCGTTCAACGCCGACATCCCGGGCTGCCAGGATCCGAGCGTGCTGGAGAAGGTCTCGAGCCGCTTCGCCGAGAAGGAGGCCAAGTTCTGGAACTCCTCCCTCACGATCGTGGCGATCGACCGGATCGAGCGCACCGCGTGGCGCCCCTGGGGCCTCGACTTCTATCCCCGCCGCTTCTGCTCGGCGACGGCCACGACCTCGGACGGCATGCGCCGCAAGATCGATTACTCGGTGCGCGAGAGCCTGGGCCTGCTGGGCGACCAGTGGGGCGTGGAGTTCTGCGTCCACGGGCTCGACCGCGACCTCAGCTACGCCTACGCCACCGCCTGCCGGATGGCGCGGCCCTGAGGGGGCGGTCACGGCGCTTCGACCTCCGGGGGGACGGGTCATGCGGGACGGCCAGGCGGGCGGCAGAGGGCTGCGGGTGAGGCGCGGGATTGCGGCGGCGCTCGCCGCGGCGCTGCTGTCCGCGACGGGCGCGGGCGCGCAGGATCAGGGCGGCTTCCGGGGCGGCGACCGTCCCGGCGCCTTCGACTTCTACGTCCTCGCCCTGTCCTGGTCGCCGACCTACTGCGAGACCGCCGCCCGGCCGGACCAGCGCCAGTGCGCGCCCGGGCGCGACCTCGGCTTCGTCGTGCACGGGCTCTGGCCGCAATACGAGCGCGGCTACCCGCAGAACTGCTCGGCGGTGGAGCGCGCGCCCACCCGTCAGGCCATGGAGATCGCCGGCGAGGTCTATCCGAGCGAGGGGCTGGCCCGCTACGAGTGGCGCAAGCACGGCACCTGCTCGGGCCTCGACCCGGCCGCCTACTTCCGCGCGACCCGCGAGGCCCGCGCCGCCGTGACGATCCCGGAGGCCTTCCAGGGCGCGGGTCCGGACCGGCGCCTCGCCCCGATCGAGATCGCCCGCCTGTTCGTGGCGGCCAACCGCGGCCTGCGGCCCGACATGATGCAGGTGGCCTGCGCGCGCGACGCGCTGCAGGAGGTGCGCATCTGCCTCACGAAGGACCTGCGCGGCTTCACCCCCTGCCCCGACCTCGCCCGCCAGAACTGCCGCGCCCGCGAGGTCACGGTCGGGGCGGCGCGCTAGCTCTGCGCCCGCGCCGCGGGTAAGGCGCCCGGATGAACTATCGGCACGCCTTCCACGCGGGAAACTTCTGCGACGTCCTCAAGCATCTCGTCCTCGTGCGGGTGCTGGCCCATCTCTGCCTGAAACCGGCCGCCTTCCGGGCGATCGACGCCTTCGCGGGGCTCGGACTCTACGACCTCGACGCGGACGAGGCCGCCCGCACGGGCGAGTGGCGCGACGGTTGGGGCCGGCTCGACGCGCCCTTCGCCGACCCGGTCGAGGCGCTGCTCGCGCCCTACCGCGAGGCCGTCGCGGCCGTGCGGGCGCGCCACGGGGCGGCGGCCTATCCGGGCTCGCCCGCCCTGATCCGCGAGGCGCTGCGCGCGGGCGACAAGGGCGTCTTCGTCGAGCTCCACCCGGTCGATCACGAGACCCTGCGGGCGCGCTACGCCCGCGACGCCCGCACCAAGGTGCTGCACCTCGACGGCTGGACCGCCCTCAACGCGATGATCCCGCCGCCGGAGCGGCGCGGCCTCGTGCTCATCGACCCGCCCTTCGAGGTGCCGGGCGAGGTCGAGCGGCTCGGCGCGCATCTGGCGAAGGCGGTCGCCAAGTGGCCGACCGGGGTCTTCCTGGCGTGGTATCCGATCAAGGACGCGGCGGCGGTGGAGCGGATGGTGGCGGCCCTCGACCGCGACCTGCGGCGGCCGGCTCTGCGCCTCGACCTCGTGGTCGATCCGCCCGATCCCACCCGCCTCACCGGCACCGGGCTGATCGTGGTCAACCCGCCCTGGCGGCTGGCCGAGGAGGCCGCCCTGTTCCTGCCCGCGCTCGCCGAGCGCCTCGCCCGGGGCGACTACGGCGCGTTCCGCTGCGACCCGCTCGGGCCGCCGGCCTGAGGCCGCCGGAACCCGCACCGCGCACCGCGCATCGCCCCGGAAGACTGTTAAATCGCGATTGTCCGGGCTTCTTTAAAGCATTGGTCAGTGTTTCTGGAGGATGTTCCGCCCGGAATGGAACCGGTCACGGGGAGCCGCCATCGATGACCGCCTCGCGCCGGCTCGCAGGGCCGCTCCGCTCGCCCAGGTCGTGGACCGTCCTCGGCATGCTGGCGCCGGTCGGTATGCTCATCGTTTCCGGCCTCATGCTGCTCGACTTGCGGCGGGACGCCTGGGAGAAGGCCGAGCAGACCTCGCGCAACCTTCTCCAGGTGATCGAGCGCGACGTCGCGCGCAACGTCGAGATCATCGACCTCTCGCTGCAGGCCATCGTCGACAACCTGAAGGCGCCGGGCGTGGCGGAGGCCAGCCCCGAGCTGCGCCAGCTCGTCCTGTTCGACCGGGTGACCTCCGCCCAGGACGTCGGGATAACCCTCGTCCTCGACGAGGCGGGCGACAGCATCCTCGACGCGGCCTCCACGACGCCGCGCCGGGTGAACAACGCCGACCGCGACTACTTCAAGGCGCACAAGGCGCGCGCCGACCTCGGCCTCCACATCAGCCACCCGGTCGTCTCGCGCCTGACGGGCGCGCCCGTCATCGTGCTCAGCCGCCGGATCAGCAAGCCGGACGGCTCCTTCGGCGGCGTGGCCCTGGCCAGCCTGTCGCTCTCCTATTTCGACCGCCTGTTCGACCGGATCGACCTGGGACGGCAGGGCACGATCAACCTGTACCACCGCGACGGCACGCGCCTCCTGCGCTACCCGACCCCCGATCCGGTCTCCGCCCCGCCGCCGAACTTCCTCGCCGCCCCGAACTTCCAGCGCTTCCTGCACCGGGACAGGGGCACCTTCGTCGGCACCACCTTGAGCGACGGCGTCGAGCGGCACTACACCTTCGTCCAGTTCCCGGATCTGCCGCTCGTCCTCAACGTCGCCGTCGCGACCCGGGAGATCGATGCCGAGTGGCGCCGGAAGGCCCTGGTCCTCGGCGGCATCCTGCTGGCCCTCGGCGGCCTGACGGCGGGCCTGTCCCTGCTGTTCGGGCGGGAACTGCGCCGCCGCACCGCCATCGAGGCCGAACTCGCCCGGCTCTCCCGCACCGACGTCCTCACGGGCCTCACCAACCGCCGCGGCTTCGACGCGGCGCTCGGCGCGGCCTGCGAGCGGGCGCGCCGCACGGGCCAGCCGCTCTGCCTCCTGATCGTCGATGCCGACCACTTCAAGCGCTACAACGACCGCTACGGCCACGCTGTCGGCGACGCGGTGCTGAAGGGCCTTGCGCAGGGCCTGTCGGCGAGCGTCCACCGGCCGGACGATCTCGTGGCGCGCGTCGGCGGCGAGGAGTTCGCCCTGCTCCTGCCCGACACCGAGATGGCGGGCGCGGCCCGCATCGCCGAGCGGATCCACGCCCGGGTGGCCGAGCTGGCCATCGCGGAGGCCGGGATCGCGGCGGGTACGGTCGGCGTCAGCATCGGCCTGGCCTGCGCCGCGGCGGAGACGGCCGCCGACGACCTCTTCCGCCTCGCGGACGGCGCCCTCTACGCCGCGAAGGAGGCCGGGCGGAACCGGACCTGCCGCGCGACGGTGCCGGAGCCCGAGGCCGCTTCCCCGGCCGCGCGCGGGCGGGCGGCCCTGCGGGTGGTCGGCGCGTAGCGGGCAGCACGCCCCGGTGCGCGGCCTCGGGCGCGGGCACCGTCGCGCGGGGCGATCTTGCGCCGGAACCGGCCCGACATACCTCGTGGGGGAAGGCCGGGCCCCGAGCGGGCAAGCGCCGGTCTTGAAGGCAAGGCGATGCTCTCCTCCGATACCGATATCCTGACCGCCGCCGCCTCGTGGCGGCGCGACGGCCGCGGCGTGGCGCTCGCGACCGTGATCGAGACCTGGGGCTCGGCCCCGCGCCCCGTGGGAAGCCACCTCGTCATCGATGAGGACGGCAACTTCCTGGGCTCCGTCTCGGGCGGTTGCGTCGAGGGCGCGGTGATCACCGACGCGCTCGACGTGATCACGGACGGGCGCCCGCGCGTGCTCGAATTCGGCGTGGCCGACGAGACCGCCTGGCAGGTCGGCCTCTCCTGCGGCGGCCGCATCCGCGTCCTCGTCGAGCGGGTGGACTGATGCGCGCCGAGACGCTGGACGCCCTCAATGCCGAGCGCGCGGCGCGCAGGGCCGCGATCCTCGTGACCGACATCGCGGACGGGGCGCAGCGCCTCGTCACGGCCGGGGCGATCGATGGGGATCGGCTGGCGCCGGAGCTGCGCCGGGCCCTCGCCGCCGGCCGCAGCGGCCTCGTCGAGCGGGACGGCCGGCAGCTCTTCCTCACCGTGCAGGTCCCGCCGGTGCGCCTCGTCGTGGTGGGCGCGGTCCATATCAGCCAGGCGCTCGCCCCGATGGCCGCCGCCCTCGGCCTCGCCGTCACCGTGATCGATCCGCGCACCGCCTTCGCCAGTCCGGAGCGCTTCCCCGGCGTGGAACTCGTACCGGCATGGCCCGACGCCGCGCTCGGCGGCGCCGTACCGGCCCTCGACCGCTACTGCGCCCTGGCCGCGCTCACCCACGACCCGAAGATCGATGACCCGGCGCTGGCGGCGGCGCTCCGGGCCGGCTGCTTCTACGTGGGCGCGCTGGGCTCCCGGAAGACCCACGCGGCCCGGCTCGCGCGCCTCGGTGAGGCCGGCCTCGGCGAGGCCGAGACCGCCCGCATCCGCGCCCCGATCGGGCTCGATATCGGCGCCGTGAGCCCGCCGGAGATCGCGGTCGCGGTGCTGGCGCAGGTCGTCCAGGCCCTGCGCCGCCCGGAGACCGCCCCATGAGGTTCGGGCGCGTCCCCGTCTCGGAGGCAGCGGGGCTCGTCACCGCCCACACCGTGCGGGCGGGGGGCGCGACCCTGCGCAAGGGGCACGTCGTCACGCCCGAGATGGCCCGGCAGATGGCGGCGGCGGGCCTCGACGACCTCGTGGCCGTGCGCCTTGACCCCGGCGACGTCGGCGAGGACGCCGCGGCCCGGCGGCTCGCCGAGCGCTTGGCCGATCGGCCGGGCGACGGGTCGCTGCGCGTCGCCGAGCCCTTCACCGGCCGCTGCAACCTCTTCGCCGAGCGGGCCGGCGTGCTCCTCGTCGAGCGCGCCGCGATCGACGCCGTCAACGCCGTGGACGAGGCGGTGACCGCCGCGACGCTGCAGCCCTTCCGGCCCGTCGTCGCGGGCGAGATGGTGGCGACCGTCAAGGTCATCCCGTACGCGGTCGCGGGCGACGTCCTGGAGCGCGCCTGCGCCGCCGTGCCGGCGCGGGCGCTGCGGGTCGCCCCCTACCGGCTCGGTCGGGTCGGCGTCGTCTCGACGCGCCTGCCCGGGCTGAAGGAAGGTACGATCGACCGCACGCTGCGCGTGCTGGCGGAGCGCCTCGCGCCGACCGGGGCCCGGATCGTCGCAGACGAGCGGGTTCCGCACGATCCCGCATCGCTCGCCGACGCGCTCGGCGGCCTCTCCCGCGCGGGCGCCGAACTCGCGGTGGTCTTCGGCGCCTCCGCGATCGCCGACCGGCAGGACGTGATCCCGGCCGGGATCGAGCGCGCGGGCGGCCGGGTCGAGCATCTCGGCATGCCGGTCGATCCCGGCAACCTCCTCCTGGTCGGGAGCCTCGGCGCCATGCCGGTGATCGGCGCGCCGGGCTGCGCCCGCTCGCCGAAGGAGAACGGGTTCGACTGGGTGCTGCACCGCCTGCTCGCGGGCCTCGCCGTCACCCGGGCCGACATCGTCGCGCTCGGCGTCGGGGGACTGCTCATGGAGATCGTCTCCCGGCCCCAGCCGCGGGACGGGGGCGAGCCGGACGAGGCGGATGCCTGAGCCCGGCCCCGCATTCCCCCCCGGAATCGGCATCGTGCTGCTGGCGGCCGGGCGCGGCACCCGCTTCGGCCCCGAGCCGAAGCTCCTGGCCGCGCTCGGCGGCCGCCCCCTCGTGCGGCACGCGGCCGAGGCCGCCTGCGAGGCCGCCTGCGCCTGGGGCCTCGGCCCGGTGGTCGCGGTGCTCGGCGCGCACGCGCCCGCCGTGCGGGCGGCGCTGAGCGGGCTCGACATCCGCTTCGTCGAGAACCCGGCCTACGCGGACGGGCTCTCCACCTCGCTCCGGGCCGGGCTCGCGGCCCTGCCGGAGGCGTGCCCGGGTGCCGTGGTGATGCTCGGCGACATGCCCCGCGTGGCGCCCGCCCTCCTGCGCCGCCTCGCCGAGGCCTTCGACGGGCGCGCCGCCGCGATCGTGCCGGTCTGGCAGGGACGGCGCGGCAATCCGGTCCTGCTGAACCACCGCCGCCTGGCGCCGGAACTCGACGGGCTCGCGGGCGACCGCGGAGCCGGCCCCCTCCTGGCGGGGCGGCCGGACGTCGTGGAGATCGCGGGCGAGGCCGGCAGCGGCCTCGACATCGACACGCCGGAGGCGCTGGCGGCCCTGTGACCCGGGGCGGCCGGCGCCGCGGCTCAGACGCGCCGCCGGGCGGGCCGCGGCGCGTGCGGCCGCACCGCCCCCACCCGAAGCCAGGCGCTCGCCCGGACGTTGAAGTCGCGCATGTCCTCCAGCGTGCCGGCGAGGTCGTGGCGCAGGTCCTCGCCGCTGCGGCGCAGGTGCTCCGCCTCGCGCACCAGGCGGCGGCTCTCCCGGAAGGCCGCCCTCGCCCGTCGCCACAGCTCGTCCGTCATCATCCGGCCTCGCACCACGGTGCCGATCAAGCCCATGGCGGCGGCAAGTATACAACCAGAGATAGAACGCGCGGAACAGAGCTTCCGGATTAGGACCGATGCGTATCGACGCGTATCGACGCGGCTTCCAAGCCCGCTCCGGCCTCAGGATCCGCGGGGCGGAGTCGTCCGCCCGGATCACTGAGCACCGGGATCCGTCTCAGGATCGGCCTGGCCCGGCTCGGAGCCCCGCGCGCGGCGCGCCTCCGCTCGGCATCGGTCGGAGCAGTAGCGCACCGCGTCCCACACGCGCTCCCATTTCTTGCGCCACGCGAAGGGCCGTCCGCACTGCGCGCAGACCTTTTCCGGCAGGTCGCCCTTGCGGCGCATCCGCGGCATCGCGGCCTCAGCGCCCGATCCGCGCTGCCTCGGCGAGGCCGACGGGCGACCAGCGCGTGAGCTGGACGAAGCCGTCGCGGGCCGCGATCACGAGGTGTCGGCGGTATCGGTGCACCACGGTGCCGGGCGCGTAGTCGTGCGCCGCGTGCCAGCCGCCGGCCTCAGACACGAAGATGCGGGCGTCCTCGACCCGCGCGATCGTCTCGATCGCCCCGAAGGCCCTGACGCGCCTGAGCACCGCATCGACTCCGGCCCGGAAATCGAGCGTCCGGTCGGCATCGCTCGCCCGCGGCCAGTACGAGCCGTCGCCCTGGGGCTCGGGCCGGCGCCAGCGCTGCGGCAACTCCCGGGCGAGCGGGCCGGCGGCGAGGCGCCGGGCCGCCATCTGGCACTTGGCCAGCAGGCTCTCGTGGCTCTCCTGCGGCCCCAGGCCGAACAGCTCCTGGGCCAGGATGTCGCCGGTGTCGAAGCCCTCCTCGGCGAGCACGTGCGCGGTGACGCCCCAGGTCTCGTAGCCCTGCTCCACCGCCCGGAACAGCGGGTAGGGACCGCGGCCCGTCGGCAGGGGCGAGGGATGGAGGTTGAGGCCGTAGGCCGCGAAGGGGCGCCAGCCCGTGATCAGCCAGGGATAGCCCGCCACCACCAGCGCCCAGTCCCGCCCGTGCGCCGCCCGCAGCGCCTCGAGGTCCTGCACCCGCAGGCGCGAGAGCTGGATCGGCACGCGGGCCTCGCGCGCGCGCGCCAGCACGACCTCGTTGTGATCGTAGATCCCGTCGCAGGGGCGGCTGAACAGCTTGATTGGGGTCCAGCCGGCACCCACCAGGGCCTCGAACACGCCGCCGAGGAAATCGATGCCCGCGAAGGCGAACTTCATGGTCTCAACGTCCTGGTCTCCCCGGAGGGCCTGCGACGCCGTGAACGGGTCCGGCTCGACCGCGCGGCCTCCCAGCCGTCGCGGCCCGCCATACCTTGAGCCGGTTCGGCGCGGAGGCAAGGGGCGATCGATGAGCGGGGCGCGGGGACGGGTTCTGATCTACGGCGGAACCGGCGGGATCGGTGATGCCACGGCGAGGGCGCTGCGCGGGCGCGGCTACGCCCTCCACCTCGCCGCCCGCGACGCCGGCCGGCTCGAGGCCGCGGCCGCGGAACTCGGCGAGACCACGACGAGCGCGGGCGATGTCGCCGACCCGGACTTCTTCGCGCGGGCGACGGAGGCGGCGGGCGCGGGCCTGGCCGGCCTCGTCTACGCGGTCGGCACGATCAACCTGCGCCCGCTCGCGCGGCTGACGCGGGCCGACGCGGAGGCCGACTTCCGGCTCAACGCGCTGGGCGCCTTCTCGGCGGTGCAGGCGGCGGCCGACGCCCTCCGGGCCGGCGCGGGCGAGGCGGGGGCCGGCGTCGTGCTGTTCTCGACGGTCGCGGCGCGGCAGGGCTTCACCGCCCATGCCAGCGTGGCGATGGCCAAGGGCGCGGTGGAGGGCCTCGCCCTCTCGCTCGCGGCCGAACTCGCTCCGCAGGTCCGCGTCAACGTCGTGGCGCCGTCCCTGACCCGCACGCCGCTGGCCGCCGCCATCACGGCCAACGCGACCCTGGCGCAGGGCATCGCCGGCATGCACGCCCTGCAGCGGCTCGGCGAGCCGGACGATGTCGGGCGCCTCGCCGCCTTCCTGGTCTCCGACGAGGCCGCCTGGATCACCGGACAGGTCATCGGGGCCGACGGCGGCCGCTCGACGCTGCGCACCAAGGGCTGAGACCGCCCACCGACGGCCGCTCCACGGTGCGCCTTTCCCAAGCGCTTTTCCCGGCACCCCTACAGCGGCGTCCAGACGGCGAGCGCCAGGTAGGGGCCAGGCCGGCGTGCCGTCTCGAACTGCACGCCCGCGGAGGCCCGGAGGCTGAAGCCGCCGAGCGCGAAATCCGTGGCGTGCAGGCCGAGGTTCCACTTCCGGTACGCGGTCCGGTCCGCGTAGAGGCTCGCCTCCGGCCCCAGATAGGCGCCCCAGAGGCGGTAGCCCCAGGCGAGGCGTCCCCAGGCATCCTCGCGCGACGATCCGAGGATCGCGGTGGCCTGCAGCAGGGTCTCGGGCGTCGGCCGTGCCCAGACCTCGCCGTGCAGGCGCAGGCCCCAGCGCGCCGGTAGCGGCAGGCTGCCGGCGGATCCGCTCAGCATCTCGACCGAACCCTCCGGCCCGGCGAAGAGCGCGACCACGCCCCACTCGTGGAACCACTGGTACCCGGCGACCACGGCACCGAGCGCGGTCGTGCGCGAGAGGCTCGCCATCACCGGCAGGCGTGCGCAGGCGCACATGCCGCGCTCGCGCCTGTGACCCGCGCCGACGCTCGCCAGCAGGACGAACCCATCCTCCGCAGCGCCGCCCGGCGCGACCTTCGCCCCGGCACTCAGAAAGGTCGCGGCGCCCGCGTCCAGGGTGCCGAACAGAACCGTGTCCCATTCGCCGGCCGTCGCGGCCGGCACGGGCCCCATCAGCGCGCCCAGCTCAGCGACCCAGGCCCCGAGGCTGCGGATCCACCGAGGGAACGTGGCCGGCCGAACGCTCACCGCGCGCACTCCTCAGACCGTCGCGCGGCGCGCGAACCTGAGATGTGCCAACAATCCTACATGCGGGGATTGAGAACCACCAGACGTTAACGCTCGAACGAAGGGTTCTCACGCAAAATCCGGCGCATGAAGACTTCAAACCTCAAGTAAACATTGCGACCATATCAAACTTGAGGTTAACTTCGGGACACGCGTGAAGCGCGCCTGCATGGCCTTCGCCGCCGCGGCTGCCTCCCACCCCGCCCGGGGGCCCCGCGCTTGGCGGCGCAGGCGAAGTCCGGTAGAGCCGCGCCGGGACAGCAAACAACGGCCGAGCCTTGTATTCCGGTGCACGAACGTCCGAAGTCCTCACCGTCCTGGCCAGCCAGGACGGTGACAGGCTGACCGTCGGCGACATCGTCGCGGTCCTGCGCGACCGGGCCTTCGCGCTGCTGGTGGTGCTGCTCGGACTGCCGAACTGCCTGCCGATGCCGCCGCCGATCCCGTTGGTCTGCGGCCTGCTGCTGCTGCTCGTCGCCGTCCAGATCGCGGCCGGGATGTCGGCGCCCTGGCTGCCGCGCCGCCTGCTCGGCCGCTCCATCGCGCGCCAGGACGTCGAGCGCGCGGTGCGGCGCGCAGTGCCGATCCTGCAGCGCCTGGAGCGCTGGTCGCGCCCGCGCATGAGCGTGTTCGAGAGCGCCCTCGGCATGCGCGGCATGGGTCTCGCGCTCCTGACGCTCGCGATGGCGCTGATCGTGGCTGCGCCGATCATCGGCCAGATCCCGCTCGGCCTCGCCGTCTGCCTCGTCGGGCTCGGGCTGGTGGAGCGGGACGGCGTCGTGGTGATCGCGGGCCTCGTGGTGGGCACGGCCGGCGTCGCGCTGAACGCCGGCTTCGTCTACGCGATCGTGGCGGGCCTGATGAGCCTGTTCAGCCCGTAGAGCTGCCGCGGATCGCGGCGGCGGAAGCGGCTCCCGTGCGATCCAGGGGCCGCTCCCTCGTGGCAAACCACCCTTTGGCTCGCGCTAGCGGCGCAGGATCTTCGTCACGAGGCGCCCGATCGGCGTGCTCGAATCGGCATTGCGCGTATCGCGTGCGACGGCTCGATCCTCGTTGCCGAGGAGTTTGGTGACGATGCGTCCGATCAGGCTCATGGGACTCGATCCTCTGGCGTTCACGCGCACCGGCGACCTTCCGGCGGCGGCGGCACGGCTCTCCTAATCCAACGGTCGAGCCTGTCGGGCCGTTCCCCGGCGCCCCCCGGACGGACCTCGGGCCCGGCCCTGCCCGTCCGCGGACGAGCAGGCGCCGCGCGCCGGCCCGTTCCACACCGCGCGCGGCAGCAAACGCCTTGCCAGGAGCGGGCCTGGACGCTACAGCACCGCCACCTCGTCCGGCCTGCCCCAACACGACGCCTCCCCGCGTCGCCTCGGAGCCCTGGCGAGGTCTGGAGGGGTGGCCGAGTGGTTGAAGGCGCACGCCTGGAAAGTGTGTATACCGGCAACGGTATCGCGGGTTCGAATCCCGCTCCCTCCGCCACGTCCTACATCTGAAAATCTATATATCTCAACGCGCTGAGGGCGTTTCTTGACCGATCGTGCCCTCATGGGGCACGGTAGCGTCCTACGTAACGTCCTACACGGGCCCGGATGTCCGAGTTCCTGACGCGCCGCGCCGGCTTCTGGCACTACCAGCGCCGCGTTCCCCTCGCCTTCGCCGAGCACGACACCCGGGGCATCGTCCGGCAGTCCACCCGCATCCGCATCGCCGACGATCCGCGCGGCACCCGCGCCGGCCGGGCGGCCGATCGCATCAACGCCGAGCTGGAGGCCTTCTGGCGCGCCAGCCTCGTCGGCGAGAGCACGGACGCCAAGGCCCGCTACGACCGCGCCCGGAAAGACGCACGGCGGCTCGGCTTCGAGTACATCACCGCGGCCGAGGTCGCGCAGCGCCCGATCGCCGAGATCCTGGCGCGCTTCGAGGCGCTGGCCGCGGGCAAACCCGACGACCGCCCGGCCGAGGACGCGGTGCTCGGCCGCGTCGAGCCCCCTGCCCTCGACATCGACGGCCTCTTCGACGAGTTCGAGGCGCTGATGAAGCCCTCGCTCAAGGGCATGTCCGAGGACCAGGTCCGGAAGTGGCGCAACCCGAAGAAGCGGGCCATCGCCAACCTCGTGACCGTGATCGGCAACAAGCCGCTGTCCAAGCTCACCCGCTCGGACGCGCTCGACTTCCAGCGCTGGTGGATCGATCGCGTGATGGTCGAGGGCGTCGAGATCGAGACGGCCAACAAGGACATCGGCCACCTCAACAAAATGCTCGGCAAGGTCGAGCACACCCACCGGCTCGGCCTCGGGCCCGTCTTCGCGCAGATGCGGATCGAGGGCGGCCGCACCGGCCAGCGCGTGGCTTTCGCCCCGGCCTTCGTTCAGGACCACTTGCTCAAGGCCGGCGCGCTCGACGGGCTCAACCCGGACGCCCGCCGCCTGCTCTACCTGATCGCCGAGACCGGCCTGCGGCTGTCCGAGGCCTGCAACCTGACGGCCGAGACGATCCGCCTGGACGATCCCGTACCGCACGTCATGGTCCGCCCGATCGGCCGCCGCATGAAGACGGACCAGTCCGAACGGGACATGCCGCTCGTCGGCGTGGCGCTCGCTGCGATGCAGGCTCAGCCCGACGGCTTCCCGCGCTACCGGGACAAGGCCGCCAGCGTCTCCGCCACGATCAACAAATTCCTGGACGAGAACGGCTTGCTACCGACCGAGGGGACCACACTCTACTCGCTGCGGCATACCTTCGAGGACCGGCTGACGGCGGTCGAGGCGCCAGACAAGGTCGCGGCGGCCATGATGGGCCACAAGTACCACCGCCCGCGCTACGGCGTCGGGCCGAGCCTCGCCCAAAAGCGGGAGTGGCTGGAGCGGATCGCGTTCCGCGCGCCGACGGAGGTGTAAGCAGGTTCCGCGCAGTGCGGTAAAAGTCTGGCTCCGGGAGGAGCGAATCAGATGTCCAAGTGGTGGATCGGCGGCGCGCCGTACACATGCGAGAACGCGCGCTTTATGACCAACCTGAATAAGGGCCACCCGCATGGGCCAGGGCAAGCGCGTGGAAGCGTCTTCCCGGTGCCGCTGGTGCATTCGGGATACAGCCTCTGGCTGGAACACATCACAGACAAGAAAGAGGGTACGGAGGCCTTTTGGCTCATGTGGTACGACCAGCGAGGCGCGCCGACGATACCGGCGAGCGGCGCGATGTGGCCGGACCAACTTAGAGAGATGATCGCGCAGCTTTCGGCGTTCGTGGATCCGAAGTGATAGCCAAACGCTTCACGAGGGCCGAGGCGTCGCCCACCTAGGGTTTCAACGTGATGCCTGTGTGGCATCTGGCCCATTGCAGTGGTCGAGTTCCGCGGTATTTATCGGGCATGACGACGGGCTCCGGCAGAATCGTCATCGCTGCGTTCACCGAAGAGGAAGCGCAGCGAGTGACGGGCATCAGCCTGACGCAGCTCAGGTATTGGAGACGCACGTCCTTTTTCGTCCCGAGCTTGAAAGTCGAGCTCGGCGAGGGGGATGAAAGCCGTCTCTACTCGTTCAGAGACCTTGTGTGCCTCCAAGTTCTTGATAGGCTTCGCAACGGCAGCGGCGTATCCCTGCAGCATCTGCGCGACGTTAAGCAGCGGCTCGCCGACATGGGTGACGACGTTTGGGCTAAAACGACGTTGTATGTACTCAAGAAGCGTGTCGTTTTTCACAACCCAGAGACAGGTGAACGCGAAGAAGTCCTGACAGGACAAGGGGTGCTGAGCATCCCCCTGGAGATCGTACGCGCAGACATGGCACGCTCGGTCAAAACGATGCGTGCCCGTAAGGACGAGAGTGTTGGCCAGATCCAGACAGTCAAAGGTCTTGCAAGAAGCAAACCTGTGATTGCAGGCACTGGCATTCAGGTTGCGAGCATCAAGGCTTTTGCCGAAGCCGGGTATTCGGTCGATCAAATACTTAAGGAATATCCTTCGCTAACGGAGCGAGACGTTGAAGCGGCAATCGCTCACGCTGCCGCAGCCTGAAGCTGACGTCTCTGATCCCTTTCGCGTTCTCTTAGATGAGAGCGTTCCCGTTTCAGTTGCAGCGTTGCTCAGGCGCCTGAATTACGAAGCCATCCTACACGGCGATGTACTATTTCAAGGTGCAGACGACGCCCTCGTTGCAAAGACTGCGCTTCTCAATCATGCCATATTGATAGCCATTGACAAAGATATGAAGCGGATTGCGGGCCGCTACGGCATGGCTGACCAAAAATTTCAGAAGCTTCATCTCATTAAATTGGGCTGCCCCGAACCAATGGCAGCATCACGCATAGAACAAGCGCTGGATCTCATACTGCTCGAATGGAGCTACTGCTGCGAGAAGCCATCGCGGCGGCTCTATATCGAGATCGGCCCACATTGGATAAGGACTTTTCGATAGAAACCAGTTTACGGCAAATTTATGTAGATTTGTTGGATTTTCTAGATAGAAATTCCAACTGCTCTCAAGTGAATTTTATATTGCTGGAGATAAATGTGGGCGATGAAACAACAATAAAACCTCGAAAGGCAGAATGTGCAAAGTGCGGGGGATTAAGGTGGTGTGAGGTTCGCGGCCATTACCAGGTTTCTGATAGCGACGAGCACATGCAGTGGTGGGACGACTGGCGCATACTTCAATGTCGCGGGTGTGATTACATATTTGTCCAAAGAATTATGTGCGACACCGAGAACTACCATCATACTTCCGATGGCGCTGGCGGCTGGGGCATGGAGCTTGATGAGACGGTAAAGTATTGGCCAGCACTTGCGAAGAGGAAAAGGCCGGAGTGGATGTCGGAATTTGGCATAGACGCCCCAAATGTTGGCAAATTAGATCAAGCTCTAATCGAACTCTACGGAGCTCTGGACAACGACTTGAATATTTTGGCAGGGATCAGAATTAGAACAGCCTTTGACGTCGCCTCCGAACTGTTGGGCATCAATACCGAGCAGTCTTTCCAGAAAAAACTAGATGAGATAGTTGAGAAAGGACATATTGGCATCGCAGACAAATCTCGCCTTGCCACACTGGTCGATGCAGGAAGTGCTTCAGCGCATCGCGGTTGGAAGCCAGCGGCGTCCGATCTTGTTTTGATGACTGAGATACTGGAGCATTTTGTGCATGACACGTTCGTTGCCCCATCTAGAAAGGCGCGCCTTGATGCAAAAGCCACCGAAATGAAATCCAAAGTTCCACCCAGGAAGCCCGTAAAAACTGAGAAAAAAGATTAACTTAGCTCGAATTGGCATTGCCTCCTCTACTGTGCAATATGTCGCGCCTTGCTATTGGAATATTCGCTAACATATTGAGAGTAGCCCACGGCGGTGTAGGCGCTTAGCAGCCGCCGCGCGCGGCAGACCGGATCTTCCTCGGATCGGGCGCGGGCGAGCTCCGATTCCAGACGGTCCATGATCGGGACGAGATCAAGCCCGTCGCCATCTCGCGCGACAAGGTATGCGCAGAGCCGCAGGGCGCGCTCGATGCGGGCGGGGGTGACAGGCTCAGGTACGCCACGGCGCTTCAAGGCCTCGGTCCCGGGTTCGGGCACCAAGCCGGGTTCTCACCGTCCGAGCCGAACAGGTCCGGGAGTGCGCCCTCGATCAGCGGTGTGAGCTCGTTCAGGCGCTGGTTGGTCGCGTCCATGGCGGCGCAGCGGATCGCGATGTGCTCCTCTGTCTCGCCCGGGAACGGCCGGTCCTCGGGCTGACCGTTGACCACGCACGCGTCGCCGTGGATGAACTCTTGGAACACCATGTCGACGGCCGTCACGCCGATGCGGTTGCGGGTCTCGGCCGGCAGGCCGTGCCATGCCGCCTCGATGTCGGATAGGCCGGGCATCGTCCCGAAAGCCTCGAAACCGGCCTGCGGAATCACTCGGCCAAGTGCCTGTTCCGCCGATGCAATCTGCGGGCTGAGGCCCGCAAACAGCCGTTCGGAATCAGGGTGCTTCAGCACGACCAAGATCCGGTCGAGGTAGAGCGAGGCCGTGTCGGTGCCCTCCCCATCCTCGGCGTAAAAGGCCACCAGCGCGATCAGCCCGGCCGGCGTGGTGGGCAACACCTTCGCCAGCGCCTTGCTGGCTTCGGCGTCGGCGTCGCAGGCCTCGTTGCAACGCGCTACCGCTGCCTCGTCGTCCTCATCCAGGCCCTTGCAGGCGGCGATGTGAGCGGCGCTGGCGGCCCGCGCCGAGGCGATGGCGGCGTGGATAGGATCGGGGGTAGTCATCGCAGCCCCCGATCCAGCTTGGCGAGTTCGATCGCGATCAGGACGCCGCGGGTGACCTCGGCTTGGCTGATGCCGGGGAAGCGGTCGGCGAGGAAAGTCCGGATCGAGCCCGGCGCGATCTTGCCGTCCTGCCCCACCGGAAAGCGGATGCCTTCCTCCATCAGGCAGCGGGCGAGTTGGGTAGCGCGGTCGCTCATGACGCGCCTCCCGTCGACCGTGCCGTGGCCTGAAGCCGCTCGAACAGACGAGCGGCAAGGAAAAACAGCAGGGCGGCCGGCTCCTTGCCTGTCTCTTATACA
>NZ_LSIX01000756.1:0-6337 GCF_001556475.1 Methylobacterium sp. CCH5-D2
GGTCAGACCGCCGATCCGCTCGACGAGCCGGCCGATCGCCGCGACGTTCTCGGCCGCGTCGTCCACCCGCCCGCGCCGGACCAGGATGCCGGTGTTGTCGGCGTAGGAGCGGATCGCGGCCAGCGGCTGGTTGATCTCGTGCGCCATGCTGGCGGCGAACTGGCCGAGCGCGGCGAGCCGTCCCGCCTGGGCGAGTTCCCGGCCGAGGCGCTCGCGCTCGGCCTCGGAGCGGGCGCGCTCGAGGATCTCCTCGCGCAGGCGGTCGTTGGCCGCGCTCAGTTCCCGGGTGCGCTCGCTTACCCGTGCCTCCAGCTCGATCCGGCGCGCGCCCTCTTCCGCGAGCCGGGCCTGCGTGCGGGCCCGGCGGCCGATCAGGGTGCCGAGGCCGAGGCAGACGAGACCGGTCGCCAGCAGCGCGATCACCCGACCCTGGGTGCGCTCGCGCTCGACCGCCGCCGCGATCGGCGTGAGCGTGCGGATGCGCCAGTCGGTGTCGCGCACGGGCGCGTCGAGCATCAGCATGAGCTGGGCCGGCGCCGCACCGCGGCCGAGGCGGACGAGGTCGTCCCCCGCCGGGTGCAGCGGCAGCGGGTCCAGCGGCGCGTCGCCGAATTCCAGCGCCTCGCGGCTGCGGTCGCGCGCCGCGGCATCCAGCGCTGCGAGCGTGCGGAAGCGCCACGCCGGATCGCTCGCCACCAGGACGATGCCGCGGGCATCCGTGACGAGCACGCGCTCGCGCACCTCGCGCCACGCCGCCTCGACCCCGTCGAACTCCACCTTCACCACCACGACGCCGACACCCTCGCCGACCCGGCGCGCGAGGTAGAGGCCGGGCCGTCCGCTCACGGTGCCGAGGGCGAACTGGGATCCGGAGCCCTCCGCCACGGCCGCGCGGAAGTAGGGCCGGAAGGCGTAGTTGTTGCCCACGAAGCTGCGTCCGCTCGCGGCGTTGCTCGCCGCGACCGTCAGCCCGTCCGGCCGGATCACGTAGATCACCGCGGCGCCCGTCGCCCCCGCGACCTCCGCGAGCCGTGCGCTCACCCGGTCGGCGAGGCCCGCGCCCGCGTCCGGCCGCAGCACGGCGGCGATCTCCGGGTCGGCCGCGAGCGCCAGCGGAAGGGCGCTCTGGCGCTGCATCTCGGTGTGCAGGGCGCCGGCCTGTATCGTCAGCGTGGCGCGCGCGGTCCGGCGCAGGTCGGCGAGCGCCCAGCGCTCGGCCACGCGTCCCCCGGCCCAGGTCGCGGCCAGCATCGCCAGCACGCAGAGCCCGAGCAGGAGCCACTGGAGGGCGCCGCGCAGCCCGTCATCCGCGCCCCTGTCCGCATCCCTGCTCGCGCCCGCATCCACGCGCCTGTCCGGCGCGCTCACGGCTCGTCGCCCGGTGCGGGAAACCGGAACGCGGCGGGTGCGCGATTGCGGAACCTCGGAACGGCCGACGGCGGGCGAACACGTGCCATGCAGAAAAATGCTTCCCCGACAGGGCTTTAACAAAATCTTCACGCGGTTCCGGAGCTGGCACGCCCGTTGCCATTCACCTGGCGTAACGCAGTCCTGCCACCCGCGCATGACTGCAAGCCCCCGGGCCAAAAGCAAGAGCGCGGTCTCCCGGATGCCCACGGCTCCGAGGACCGGGAAACGACAGACCCAACCTTCGAACCGGATCCTGAGGAGATGCCCTGATGGCCGCCGTACCCTCCCCACTCACCGCGCCGCACGCCCCGGCCAAGCCCAAGCCGATCTACCGCACGCTGTACTTCCAAGTGCTGGTCGCCGTGGCCATCGGCATCACGCTCGGCCACTTCTACCCGCAGATCGGCGCCGACATGAAGCCGCTCGGCGACGCCTTCATCAAGCTCGTCAAGATGATCATCGCGCCGGTGATCTTCCTCACCGTCGTCTCCGGCATCGCCGGCATGACCAACCTGGAGAAGGTCGGCCGCGTCGGCGGCAAGGCGCTCATCTACTTCATCACCTTCTCGACGCTGGCGCTCATCGTCGGCCTGGTCGTGGCGAACCTCGTCCAGCCGGGCGCGGGGATGCACATCGATCCGAAGTCGCTCGATCCGAAGCAGATCGCGATGTACGCCGAGAAGGCGAAGACGCAGTCGATCACCGACTTCCTGATGAACATCATCCCCTCGACCGCGGTGGGTGCGTTCTCGGGCGGCGAGATCCTGCAGGTCCTGTTCTTCTCGGTGCTGTTCGGCTTCGGCCTCGCCTTCCTGGGTGATCGCGGCAAGCCGGTGCTCGACTTCATCAAGATCCTGTCCGAGGCCATCTTCGGCGTCGTCCACATCATCATGAAGGTCGCTCCCATCGGGGCCTTCGGCGCCATGGCCTTCACCATCGGCAAGTACGGCATCTCCTCGCTCGCCAACCTCGCCTACCTCGTCGGCGCCTTCTACCTGACCTCGGCGATCTTCGTGCTCGGCGTGCTCGGTGCGGTCGCCCGCTACAACGGCTTCTCGATCATCAAGCTGATCCGCTACATCAAGGAGGAGCTGCTCCTGGTGCTGGGCACCTCGTCGTCCGAGTCGGCGCTTCCCTCGCTGCTCGAGAAGATGGAGCGCGCGGGCTGCTCGAAGCCGGTGGTCGGCCTCGTCGTCCCGACGGGCTACTCGTTCAACCTCGACGGCACCAACATCTACATGACGATGGCGGCGCTCTTCATCGCCCAGGCGACGGACACGCCCCTGTCCTACGGCGAGCAGGGCCTCCTCCTTCTCGTGGCGATGCTCTCCTCGAAGGGCGCGGCCGGCGTCACCGGCTCGGGCTTCATCACCCTGGCGGCGACGCTGGCGGTGGTCCCCTCGGTGCCGGTGGTGGGCATGGCCCTGATCCTCGGCGTGGACCGCTTCATGTCGGAGTGCCGCGCGCTCACCAACTTCATCGGCAACGCGGTGGCCTGCATCGTGGTCGCCCGCTGGGAGGGCGAGGTCGACGAGGCCCAGCTCGCCGCCACCCTCGGCCGCAACGCCACCGGCAAGTCGGCCCCCGCCCCGGCCCTGCAACCGGCCGAGTGAGGCCTGCGCGCCGCCTCGCCGCGGCGCGCAACCGGACGGACGGAGCCCCGCGCCGAGAGGCGCGGGGCTTTCCTTTTGGGGCGGGTACCCTGGACGAAGCGGGGCCGTCCCGCCGATGATCGATCCGACGACTCAAGCCACCCGGGATGCGCCGATGCAGCCCCGCACCGCCCTGCGCGGCCTCGCCCGCGCTGCGCTCGCGCTGGTCTACCCGCCGAGCTGCGCCGGCTGCGGCGGCGCGACCATGGATCCGGGCGCCCTCTGCCCGGACTGCTGGTCGGCGCTGCGGCTGATCGAGGCGCCGCTCTGCCCGCGCTACGGCACGCCGCTCGCCCTCGATCCCGGGATCGGGGCGCTCTACTCGCCCCGCGCCATCGCGGATCCGCCGGTGTTCGAGCGCGCCCGTGCGGTCGCGCTCTACGACGACACCGCGCGCCGGATGGTGCACCGCTTGAAGTACGAGGACCGGCTCGACCTCGCGCTCGCGATGGGCCGCATGATGGCGGCGAGCGGACGCGAGCTCCTGGCCGAGGCCGATTGCGTGGTGCCGGTTCCGCTGCACCGCTGGCGCCTGTGGCGGCGGCGCTTCAACCAGGCGGCGCTACTGGCCCGGCCGCTCGCGCGGGGCGCCGGGCTGCCCTACGAGCCGCGGGTGCTCGCCCGGGTCCGGGCGACGCGCCCGCAGGTGGGCCTGAGCCGGGCGGGTCGCGCCGAGAACCTGCAGGGCGCCTTCCGGGTGCCGCCGGAGCGCCGGGGGGGGCTCCAGGGCCGCCGGGTGCTGCTCGTGGACGACGTCACCACCACGGGCGCCACGGCGAACGCGGCCGCCCGGGCGCTGATGCGCGGCGGGGCCGCCGCGGTCGATCTCCTCACCTTCGCGCTGGTGGCCGAGCCGCTGGGCTGAGCCGTCAGGCCGCGTTCTCCTCGGGGATGGCCGGCTGGATCACCGAGAGCGTGAAGTCGTAGGCCTCGGCGATGCCCTCGTACCAGAGCGAGAAGGGCGTCGCCTGGACGAGGCGGAGGTCGCCCCGCGTCTCGCGGGCACCCCGGTGCAGGTCGGCGCCGAGCTTGGCCGCGAGACGCAGCATCGGCTTGTTCCGGTCGAGGCAGCGCACGTGCAGGGTGCCGACGCCACGGTTGCGCGCCGCGCGGGCGATGCGGCCGAAGAGAGCCGTGCCGATGCCGCGGCGGCGGAATTCCCGCTCCACCGCGAAGGCGGCCTCGGCTTCGGCACCGAGCATGAATCCGCTGCGCGGCCCGCCGGACGGGCGCAGCTCGCCGAGGCCGCGCAGCACGCCGTCCACGAAGGCGCCGACCACCAGCCCCTCGGCGGTGACGGCACGCTCGGCGTACGCGCGCACGCCGGCCTCGCCGACGGCGCCCATGAAGCGGTTGGCCCGGGTCTCGGGATCCAGCCGCAGGAAGTAGTCGAGGACGGCCGGGCGGTCGCCCGGCCAGAGGCGCCGGATCGTGTGTCCGGGCGCCGCGTGTTCTGGCAGTGCCATACAGGATCTCCGGTCGGCGGCGCGATGCGCGCGGGATCGGACGTCCCTCCCAAGGCCCGGCTGATGTGGCACCGAACCGGGAGTTGTGCAATGCAGCAAATTGCGCAGCCGTACGGCCGAGCCATGCGTCCTGTCCCATGGGCCGGCGACAGGCGCCCCCTATCGTGAAGGCGCACGGGTTGATCGCACCCCCTCCCGGAGGGCAGATCGGCGCCTGCGGGGACGCCCGCCCGCTGCGCGAGACCAGGCCCGGAGGCCGCACCGTGACATCGAGTTCGAGCCCGCAGCACCCCTCCCTCAGCGGGGCCGCCGCCCCCTCGGGGCCCGTGCAGCAGCGCTACGACGCCCTCGTCCGCTCGGGCGCGATCGAGCGCGACGCGGCCCAATTGCAGGTCGTGCGCGCCCTCGACGGGCTCCTGCAGGCGCTCGCGCGCCGGCAGCGTGCCCGCAAGGGCAGCGCGCTCGGCTGGCTGTTCGGCCGCAAGGAGACGGCCGCCCCCCCGCGGGGCCTCTACATCTGGGGCTCGGTCGGGCGCGGCAAGACCATGCTGATGGACCTGTTCCACGAGGCGGCACCCGGCCCCAAGCGGCGGGTGCATTTCCACGGCTTCCTGGCGGACGCGCACGAGCGCATCCACAACTACCGGCAGGCGCTCAAGCGCGGCGAGGTGAAGGGCGACGACCCGATCGGCCCGGTCGCCGACGCGCTCGCGGGCGAGGCCAGCCTGCTCTGCTTCGACGAATTCACGGTCACGGACATCGCCGACGCGATGATCCTGGGTCGGCTGTTCAAGGCCCTGTTCGCCCGGGGCGTCACGGTGGTGGCGACCTCGAACGTCGAGCCCGATCGGCTCTACGAGGGCGGTCTCAACCGAGCGCTCTTTTTGCCCTTCATCGCCGAGCTGACCGAGCGCGTCTCGGTGATGCGCCTGGATTCACGCACCGATTTCCGCCTGGAGAAGCTCGGCGGCGCGCCCGTCTACCACGTGCCGGCCGACGATGCGGCCCGGGCGGCGCTGGACGCCGCCTTCCGCAGCCTCACCGGCAAGGCCAGGGGACGGCCGGGGAGCGTCCGGGTGCAGGGACGCGACGTCGCGGTGCCCGAGGAGGCCGCGGGGGTCGCCCGCTTCGGCTTCCGCGACCTCTGCGCCCGGCCGCTCGGCGCCTCGGACTACATGGCGCTCGCGCGCAGCTTCCACACGCTGATCGTCTCGGACATACCCGTGATGGGCGAGGCCCAGCGCAACGAGGCCAAGCGCTTCATCACGCTCATCGACACGCTCTACGACGCGCAGGTGAAGCTCGTCGCCTCGGCCGATGCCGAGGCCCAGGCGCTCTACACGGCGCGCGAGGGCCGCGAGGCCTTCGAGTTCGACCGCACCGTCTCGCGCCTGATCGAGATGCGCTCCTCGGAATACCTCGCGCTGCCCCACGGCAGGGCCGAGCCGAGCGGGTCGAGCGCCGGGCTGGTCGAGACCTGAGCCGGCGCCCGGACCGAACGCGGGGTCGCTTCCGCGTGCGCGCGATCTATGTCCTCCCGGCCCATCCCGCACGCGACACGTCCCATGCCCACTGCATTCCTCCGGCTGCGCCGTTCCCGCTGGCGCGGCAGCGCCCCCTTCGCTGCCCTGCTCGGCTCGCCGGTCGCCTTCGCGCTGCTGCTCGTCGCGCTGGTGGCGGGCGGATGGAACTACCTCGCCGGGGAGGCGAATCGGGCGGAGGCCGCGGGCGGCACCGGCACGATCGCCGGCCTCGAACGCCTGCTCTCCGCCGTGAAGGATCTGGAAGCGAGCCAGCGCGGCTACGTGC
>NZ_LSIX01000757.1:0-7605 GCF_001556475.1 Methylobacterium sp. CCH5-D2
GGCGTGCGTGAAGGCGGTGTCGTCCACGAGATGGGCCACGTAGAGCGGCTTGCCGCGGGTCAGCCGGGTCAGCAGCGCGAGGATCGGGTAGGCCATGACCGGCACGGCAAGCAGGCCGAGGAGGCGCCACCCGGGCGGCAGGAGAAGCAGCGGCAGGGCAGCGAGCACGAGGCTCAGCACGGCCAGCCCCAGATAGATGCGGTGGACGCTATAGATCACGGTCGCGAAGCGCCGCGCCTCGCGGCGCAGGTTCCGGCCGTAGCCGCTGCGGGCGAGGCGCCAGAGCAGGACGGGCACTTCCGAGAGGCGGCGCCATTCCGGGCGGGGGAAGTGGGCGCGCACCACGTCCTCCCAGCGCAGCAGGCTGTAGCGCGTGCGCGTGCCGTCCTCCTCCACGTCCCAGTCAAGGCTGATCCCGTCCGGGGCGCGGGCCGGCTCGCCGACCGCGATGGCGCGACCGCGCAGCGCCGCGGTGCGCCGCGCCTCGCGCCGGAACAGGCCCCAGTAGGTTTCGGGGTCGCGCGGGTCGAAGCCCGGCATGTAGAACACGGCACGCCGGCCGATCCGCGGGGAGCGCGCGCACGCCTCGTCTGTCATCGTCTGGGAAATGGGATCGCTCGCGGCCGCCGGGGTGGCCGTCCCTAACAGACCGAATCGGGCGCGGACGAGGAGAAAGCGCGGCGCGGAGCGGTCAGCCGCGCCCCTCCGTCAGCCGGCGGGCGTGTGGCTGAGGAAATCCGCGATCGCCCCCACGAAACGCTCGCCGTAGGCCTCGCGCTTGCGCTCGCCGACGCCGTGGACCGAGCGGAGCGCCCAGAGATCGACGGGCTTCTGGCGCGCCATCTCGACGAGCGTCCGGTCGGGGAAGACCATGAAGGCCGCGATGCCCTCCGCCCGCGCGATCGTGGCGCGCAGGCCCCTGAGATGCTGGAACAGCGCCTCGTCGGCGTCCGAGAGCGCGAGCGCGTCGTCGTCGCCCCGGGACGAGGCGCGGCGTCGGTCCCGGCTCTCCGCCTTCGGTTGCGGGTCGGGCCGCAGCTGCACGCTCTCGCGCCCGAACAGGATCGCCTCGCCGCGCTCGGTCATGCAGAGGCCGCCGTATCCGTCGCTGTTCTCAGCGACCGCGCCCGCGGCGAAGAGCTGGCGCAGGATGGCGCGCCAAGCCGCCACCGGCTTGTCGGCCCCGACCCCGTAGGTCTTGAGCTGCGTGTGGCCGTTGCGGCGGATCTGCTCGCTCTCCTTCCCGTGCACCACGTCGCACACATAGGCCGCGCCGAAGCGCTGGCCGGTGCGCACGATCGCCGAGAGCACCTTCTGGGCGGCGACCGTGCCGTCGATCAGCTCGACGCCGCCGCGGCAGAGGTCGCAGCGCCCGCACGGAGCGCTCGCCTCGCCGAAATAGCCGAGCAGCGACTGGCGGCGGCAGGCGGCGCCCTCGCAGAGCGCGATCATCGCCTCGAGCTTGCGCCGCTCGACCCGGCGGCGCTCGTCGCCGACCTCCTTCTCGTCGATCTGGCGGCGGCGGAGCGCCATGTCGTCGAGGCCGTAGAGGGTGAGCGTGTCGGCGGGCAGCCCGTCGCGGCCGGCGCGCCCGATCTCCTGGTAGTAGCCCTCGATGTTGTTGGGCATGTCGGCGTGGCAGACGAAGCGCACGTCCGGCTTGTTGATGCCCATGCCGAAGGCGATCGTCGCGGTCATCACCACGCCGTCCTCCTGCAGGAAGACGTCCTGGTTCTTCATCCGCGTCGCCTGGTCGAGGCCCGCGTGGTAGGGCAAGGCGTTGAAGCCGTCCGCCTTCAGGCTGTCGGCGAGCTGCTCGGTGCGCTTGCGCGACGAGCAGTAGATGATCCCGCTCTCCTGGCGGCGGTGCTTCAGGAAGCGCTCGATCTGCCGCGTCGGGTTGTCCTTCGGCACGAAGGTCAGGCGGATGTTCGGCCGGTCGAAGGAGTGCACGAACACCCGGGGCGGGCGGCCGGCCTGGAACAGGCGCTCGGCGATCTCCGCGCGCGTCGTGGCGTCGGCGGTCGCGGTCAGGGCCAGCACCTGCACGTTGCCGAGCGTCTCGCGGGCGCGGGCGATCTCGCGGTACTCGGGCCGGAAGTCGTGGCCCCATTGCGAGACGCAGTGCGCCTCGTCGACAGCGAGCCGCCGCACGCCCGCGCCCCGCAGCGCCTCCATGCAGCCGTCCATCAGCAGGCGCTCGGGCGAGACGAAGAGGAGGCGGAGTTCCCCGGAGCGGATGCGCCGCCACGTCTCGCGCGACTCGGCTTCCGGCACCGTGGAGTTCAGGGTGGCGGCCGGGATGCCGAAGGCGCGCATCTGCTGGACCTGGTCGTGCATCAGCGCGATCAGCGGCGAGACCACGACGCAGAGGCCATCCTCCACCAGGGCGGGGAGCTGGTAGGTCATCGACTTGCCGGAGCCCGTCGGCATCACGGCGAACACGTCGGTGCCGTCGAGGACGGCGCCGATCACCTCGGCCTGTCCGGGCCGGAAATCGTCGTAGCCGAAGGTTTTTCGAAGGGCGGCGCGGGCCTCGTCGAGGCGTTGGGACATGGGGCTGGGGGTCCGGGACTACGAACGGCTTGAAGCGGGTTTGTGTAGGCCGTAGCCTTCAATGTCTATGCGGTGGAGAGGCCCGTGCCGCCGGACATCTGCGACGAGGAAGCGAATCGCTCGGCCGACAAACTGGCCCTCACAGCCACGGTGAGCAAGACCGAGTCTGTGCGCGGCGCCCTCGTTCATGACCTCTGGCGAGAGGAGCAATGCGTTTTCCTGGCAGAGCGTCTACAGCCCTTGTTGGACGAGATCGCGGCGGCCCCCAAGACCGGGCACGAGGCAGACAAGGCGTTTTACGACGATCTGAGCGGGGATCCGTGATGTCCGTCGATGCCTCTGGGATCATCGCGATCCCCAACCGGGAATTTACCGCGTCGCGACGGCGAGTGCCGCCCCCGCCATCACGGTGCCGGCTCCCCGGTTGACCGCCCGCCGCGCGCGGACCGAGCCGAAGAAGCGCCGGACCCGGGCCGCCGCGAGCGCATAGGCGGCGAGAGTCGTGCCGAGCACGATCACGATGATCGCGGCGTTCTCCATCATCCCGATCATGGTCAGGTGTTCGAGATCGATCACGGTCGGCAGCAGGGCGAGGAAGAACAGGACGACCTTCGGATTGCCAAGCGTCAGAGCGAGGCCGCCGAGGAAGAGGCGCAGCTCGCTCTCGCCCCGGATCGGTTCGCCCGCGAGCGGCTCGACCGGTGCGGTCCAGGCGCGCCACGCGAGGTAGGCCAGATAGGCCGCACCGAGATAGCGGATGACGACGAAGAGGGCGGCGAAGCTCTGCGCGAGCAACGCGAACCCCGTTGCCGCGACCGAGAACCAGAGCAGGTCGCCGACGAGGAAACCCGCGATGAAGGCCGGGATGCCGCGGGTGCCGCGCGCCAGGACGCGGGCGACGAGCGCGAAGACGCCGGGCCCGGGCGAGGCGACGGCGACCGCGTAGACGACGGCGAACAGGAGGAGGCTCGATAGGGGCATTGAATGCCTCAACCCGCTTCCGACGCAACGACGCGCCCGTCCGCGATCCGGACCACGTCGGCGCGTCCCGCCAGTTCCGAAAACATCGCCGGGTCGGCCCCCGTCATCCAGACCTGACCCGGCAGGGCTTCCAGCGCGTCGAACAGGCCGGCGCGGCGGCGCGGGTCGAGATGGGCCGCGACCTCGTCCAAGAGGATCAGCGGCGCGATGCCGCTCATCGCCTGGACGAGGCGGGCATGGGCCAGGACCAGCCCGATCAGCAGCGCCTTCTGCTCGCCGGTCGAAGCGGTGGCGGCCGGCACGTCCTTCGGGCCGTGGCGCACGGTGAGGTCGGTCGTCTGCGGGCCGATCAGGGTGCGGCCGGCGGCGCGGTCGCGGTGGCGGCCGCGGGCGAGCGCCACGCGGAAGCGGTCCTCCGCCTCCACCGCCGGCCAGACCGCCACGAGGTCGTCGAGTTCGCCCTCGAGCCGCACGCTCGCCCAGGGAAAGGGCTGGGCGTCGTCGCGGGTCTCGGCGATGAGGCGGTCGAGGCGCTCCACGGTCTCGCGGCGGGCGAGCGCCACCGCGACGCCGAGCTCGGCGGCCTCCCGCTCCACGGCGTCGAGCCACTGCCCGTCGTTCGGGCGCTCCTCTAGGATGCGGTTGCGCGAGCGCAGGGCCCGCTCCATCGCCGAGACCCGGGCGCCGTGGGCGGCGTCGACCGCGAGAACGAGCCGGTCGAGGAAGCGGCGGCGGTCGCCCGCCGGGCCCCGGAACAGGCCGTCGAGGTCGGGGGTCAGCCAGACCACCCGCAGGAACTCCGCGAAGGCGATCGGGGAGGGGACGTTGCCGCCGTCGATCCGGCAGACGCGCGCGACCTTTCCGTCGTAGCCCGGCGGCTCGATGCCGGTGCCGAGGCGGTGGGCGTCGCCGTCGCGGGCGAGCGTCGCCGAAACCGCGAAGCCGCCGGTCCCGCCCTCGCGCGCCATGGTGGCGAGGTCGGCCCGCCGCAGGCCGCGCCCCGGCGAGAACAGTGAGATCGCTTCCAGGAGGTTCGTCTTGCCGGCCCCGTTCTCGCCGACCAGCGCCACGAAGCGGCGCCCGAGTGCGAGGTCGAGGTCGGCGTGATTGCGGAAGTCGCGGGCGATCAGGCGGGTGAGACGCTGGGCGCCCTCGGTGTCAGTCATGCGGCCAGGGTGAGGGCTGTCGCGGCCTCTTCGGCCTCTCGGGTCCCGCCGCGCAGTGGGCGCGGCGGGATGTCGTCGGATCGGTCCTCAGCAGCTGAGGCGGCGGCCCTCGCGCTGGCCGAAGGTGCGGTAATGGGCGAGGCCCGATTGCATCTGGCCGTTCACGATGGCCCTGCGGACGTCCGGGTTGCAGCGCAGGTACTCGCGCTCGTCGAAGGCGTAGTCGCCCCGGTTGCGCCCGCGCGGGCGGTCGTAGTCGTCGTCGCGGCCGCGGCGGTAGTCGCCCCGGTCGCGGTAGTCGCGGTCGCGGTAATCCCCGCGGTCGCGGTAATCGCGGTCGCCGTAGCCGTAGGGCTGGGCGGAGGCGAGATTCATCGGGGCGATCAGGGTCATGCCCGCCACCGCCATCGCCAGAATCGCTCTCATCTCGTTCCCCTCTTCCATGTTTCGCGCCGCCGGGCGGCGCGGGTCACGCCGACCACACCTAGGGCGCGCGCGACCGAAGTGGATGCCGCGCGGCCCGCCGCGCGCTCACACCCGCATCGGCATCAGTACGTAGAGGGCCGGCGCCCCCTCGCGGTCCTGGATCAGGGTGGGGGAGCCCGGGTCGGCCAGCCGGAAGAGGGCGGTGTCGCCCTCGAGCTGGCTGGTGATGTCGAGGAGGTAGCGGGCGTTGAAGCCGATATCGAGGCCCGCGGCCTCGTAATCCACGTCGAGCTCCTCGGTGGCGCTGCCGGAATCCGGGTTGTTCACCGAGAGGGCAAGGCGGCCCTCCGAGAGCCCGAGCTTCACCGCCCGCCCGCGCTCGGAGGAGATGGTCGAGACGCGATCGACCGCGCGGGCGAAGGATTCGCGCTCAACCGTCAGGCGCTTGTCGTTGCCGGTCGGGATCACCCGCTGGTAGTCCGGGAAGGTGCCGTCGATCAGCTTCGAGATCAGGGTCACGCCGCCCGCGAAGCGCAGGCGGATCTTGGCGGGCGAGAGGTCGATGTCGACGCTCTCGCCGCCGTCGTCCACGAGCTTCTGGATCTCGGCCACCGCCTTGCGGGGCACGATCACGCCCGGCATGCCCTGGCTGCCCGGGGGCGCGTCGAGCTCGACCCGGGCGAGGCGGTGCCCGTCGGTCGCGACCGCGCGCATCTTCAGCGCGCCCTCGGACTCGATCGTGTGCAGGTAGATGCCGTTGAGGTAGTAGCGCGTCTCTTCCGTGGAGATCGCGAACTGCGTCTTGTCGATCAGCCGCTTCAGGTCGGCGGAGAGGATCGAGAAGCTGTGGGGCAACTCGCCCGCGGCCAGATCCGGGAAGTCGCCCTCCGGCAGGGCGCCGAGCGCGAAGCGCGAGCGGCCCGAGCGGATCGTCATCTGGCCGGACTCGCCGCCCGTCTCCAGCGAGACCTGGGCGCCGTCGGGCAGCTTGCGGACGATGTCGTAGATGACGTGGGCCGGCACCGTGGTGGCGCCCGGATCGGCCACGTCGGCGGGCACGCTCTCGGTCACCTCGATGTCGAGGTCGGTCGCACGAAGCTGCAGGCCACCGGATTCCGCGCGCAGCAGGACGTTCGACAGGATCGGTATCGTGTTGCGCCGCTCGACGACGCGGTGCACGTGGCCGAGCGACCTGAGAAGGGCCGCGCGCTCGACAGTGACTCTCATCGCTCAAACTCTGAAGCTGACGCGCCGCCGCGGCCGGCGGCGCCACTGAAATTGGCCGGTCAGCTTGGCGAAGGGTGGGGGCGAAGGCAAGGGCGCGGCCCGGCCTAAGGCCAAGCTCGCGCCCCGCACCCACAGGTCTGGCCCCGGGCGTCGCGCCCCCGGCGCTGTCGGGTCAATCCTGCAGCATGCGCTTCAGGAGCTCGACCTCGTCGCCCAGCACCGCGTCCTCGCCGATCTGCTTCTCGATCTTGCGCACGGCGTGCAGCACCGTGGTGTGGTCGCGGCCCCCGAAGCGGCGGCCGATCTCGGGCAGCGAGCGCAGCGTCAGTACCTTGGAGAGGTACATGGCGATCTGGCGCGGCTTGACCACGGCGGCGGTCCGGCGCTCCGAGAGGATGTCCGAGCGCGAGACGTTGTAGCGCGAGGCCACCAGCTTCTGGATGTCCTCGATCTTGATGCGCTTGGGCTCGCGGTTCTTCACGAGGTCGCGGATCGCGGTCTCGGCGGTCTCCATCGTCACGGCGGTGCCGGTGAGCGTGGCGTGGGCCAGCAGGCGGTTCACCGCACCCTCGAGGTCGCGGCCGTTCGCCGTGATGGCGCGGGCGACGTAGGCCGCCACCGTCGGCGAGACCTCGAAGGTCGGGTGCGCGGTCCGCACCGCCTGCAGGCGCGCGGTGAGGATCGAGACGCGCAGCGCCTCGTCGAGCGTGCCGATCTCGACCACGAGGCCGCCCGCGAGCCGCGAGCGCACGCGCTCGTCGAGCGCCTCCAGCTCGGTCGGCGGCCGGTCGGAGGCGACGACGACCTGGCGGCCGGCATCGATCAGCGCGTTGATGGTGTGGCCGAACTCGGCCTGGATCGACTTGCCCTGGATGAACTGCACGTCGTCGAGGATGAGCAGATCGATGCCGCGCAGGCGCTCCTTGTAGGCCAGCGCGTTCTGGGTCTTCAGGGCGTTGACGAAGCCGTACATGAAGCGGTCGGCGGTGAGGTAGATCACCCGGCGGCCGGACTCCCGCGCGGCGTGGCCGATGCCGTGCAGCAGGTGCGTCTTGCCGAGGCCCACGCCCGCGTGGAGGTAGAGCGGGTTGTAGAGCGCGCCCTCGCCCTCGTGCCGGGCCACGCGCTCGGCCGCCGCGTGGGCGAGCGCGTTCGAGCGCCCGACCACGAAGCTCGCGAAGGTGAGGCGGGCGTCGAGCGGGGTACCGTTGAGGTCGCCGCTGTGCCCGAGGCGCGCCCCGCGGAGGGC
>NZ_LSIX01000758.1:0-484 GCF_001556475.1 Methylobacterium sp. CCH5-D2
CCCGCCGGTGTCCCAGACACCCGGCAGACGGTCCCGAGCCAGCACCGCGCATCGCGCGGGCCAGCACCGGACGGAACCAGCGGGGAGGATGGGGCACCATCCTCCCCTTCGTCGTCTCTGACCGCGGCGCCCTCCCGAGCGAGGCGCCGCCCGCGAGGTGACACGATGTTCCCCGACCTGACCCGCGACGACGTCTTCCGGATCGAGACGGGCCGCCTCTGGCTGCGCTGGCCGATGGCGAAGGACGCGGGCGCGATCCTGCGCCTCGCCGGCGACCCGGCGGTGGCGGAGATGACCGCCCGGATCCCGCACCCGCTGCCCCGGGCCGAGGTGGACGCCTTCCTGCTGCGGGCGCGCACCGAGAACGCCGCCGGCACCGGCCTCACCCTGGCCCTGGCGCGGCGCTCCGCGCCCGCGGAACTCGTCGGGATCGTCGGCATCGTCGCGGGCGAGGCCGAGCCCGAGCTCGGCTACTGGCTCGGCC
>NZ_LSIX01000759.1:0-4291 GCF_001556475.1 Methylobacterium sp. CCH5-D2
CCCGCAGAGTGGGGAGGGAGAGCGGAGCGGGTGTCCGCCCGCGATGCGTGAACCCGCCGAAGCAGAGAACGCCATGAGCACCGTTGCCGACAACATCCGACGCGGCCTTTGGCAGGCGATCGCCTATGTGGAAGGAACGGCGGACCGGAGCGCTGACCGCGTGTACCGCCCTGATAGGTAGTCCATGACCGCAGCGACCGATCCTCACTCCTCCCGCCACGACACCTACCCCGACGCCGAGATCCGCCGCATCCTGCGCGAAACCCGCAG
The DNA here is from genome assembly GCF_001556475.1 of Methylobacterium sp. CCH5-D2. Lineage (NCBI taxonomy): Bacteria > Pseudomonadati > Pseudomonadota > Alphaproteobacteria > Hyphomicrobiales > Methylobacteriaceae > Methylobacterium > Methylobacterium sp. CCH5-D2. The sequence continues at coordinate 271 of NZ_LSIX01000759.1, forward strand.
CATCGCGCTCGTCGGCGCCTCCGCGAACCCGGCGCGGCCGAGCTGGATCGTGCTCAAGTACCTGATCGACCGCGGCTACGCGGTGACGCCGGTCAATCCGGGGCTCGCCGGGCAGGAGCTTCTAGGACGCCGCGTGGTCGCCAGCCTCGCGGAGCTGGCCGAGCCCGTCGACATGGTCGAGATCTTCCGCAACAGCGCGGCGGCCGGCCCGCTGGTGGACGAGGCGCTGGCCCTGCCGCATCCGCCGCGGGTGATCTGGATGCAGCTCGGCGTGCGCGACGACGCGGCCGCCGCCCGCGCCGAGGCGCGCGGGCTCACGGTGATCATGAACCGCTGCCCGAAGATCGAGTACGGCCGGCTCTCCGGCGAGATCGGCTGGAGCGGCGTCAACTCACGCATCATCAGCGCCCGCAGGCCGAAGCTCGCCAAGGGCGTGCAGAAGCTGACGATCGATTCGCGCGGACCCTGAGCGCGGAATCATACGGTATCCTGATACCTTGATAACTAAGTGACTTCGGAGACTGAACTTTCTCGAAAATCCACGCCCAGAAAGTCATTGACCTCGGGCCTGCCTGCCGCTATGCACCCGCCATCGCCGCCGCGTCCCCACGCGGCGGCGCCTCATTTTCACGAAACCCCTCACGCCACGGGACTTGGCCATGAAGACCACATCGCTGAAGCCCGCCGACGTCGACAAGAAGTGGATCGTGATCGACGCGGAGGGCCTCGTCGTGGGTCGTCTCGCCTCGATCGTGGCAATGCGCCTGCGCGGAAAGCACAAGGCCGCCTACACCCCCCACGTCGATTGCGGCGACAACGTCATCGTCATCAACGCCGACAAGGTGAAGTTCACCGGCCGGAAGTACACCCAGAAGAGCTACTTCCACCACACGGGCTACCCGGGCGGCATCAAGGAGCGCACGGCCAAGTTCATCCTCGAGGGCCGCTTCCCCGAGCGCGTCGTCGAGAAGGCCGTCGAGCGCATGCTGCCGCGCGGCCCGCTCTTCCGCCAGATCCTCGGCAACCTGCGCGTCTACAAGGGCGCCCAGCACCCGCACGAAGCCCAGCAGCCGCAGACGTTCGACGTCGGCGCCCTCAACCGCAAGAACGTGAGCGCTTGATCATGGCGACCCTTCAGTCCCTCGCCGATCTCAACCGGTCGAACGCCGGCGGCTCCGACGCCCAGAACGAGGCGCCCGTCCACGTCCAGAAGCTGGACGCGCAGGGCCGCGCCTACGCCACCGGCAAGCGCAAGGACGCGGTCGCCCGCGTCTGGATCAAGCCCGGCTCCGGCCAGATCACGGTCAACAAGCGCCCGGTCGAGACCTACTTCGCCCGTCCGGTGCTGCGCATGATCCTGCGCCAGCCGCTGCAGGTCGCGGGCCGGGTCGATCAGTACGACATCGTCGTCACGGTCGCCGGCGGCGGCCTCTCGGGCCAGGCCGGCGCGGTGCGCCACGGCCTCTCGAAGGCGCTGACCTACTACGAGCCGGAGCTGCGCGGCCCGCTCAAGCGCGAGGGCTTCCTCACCCGCGACGCCCGCGTCGTCGAGCGCAAGAAGTACGGCCGCGCCAAGGCCCGCCGCAGCTTCCAGTTCTCGAAGCGCTAAATTTCACCCGGTCTCCGGATCGGTCGAGGGCGGCTCCGCGAGGAGCCGCCCTTTCTCGTTTCAGGCCGGCGCGCCTCAGGCGTGGACCGCCCGCTCCAGCTCGGCCTTGGACATCTTCGAGCGGCCGGCGACGTTCTGGGCCCGGGCCTTCTTCATCAGTTCGGCCTTCGTCGTCTCGGATTTTGAGCCGGTCTTGCTCGCCTTGCCGGTCTTGCGGGCGGATGCGGTCTTCTTGGCCACGTCCTTCGGCTGCTTCGAGAACTGCTTGCCCTCCGCGCTGTCGGCGCGCTTCTTGGCGGTACTGCGCTTGTACTCGCCGTCCGTGAGCTTCTCGCGGGCCTTCTTCGGCAGGTAGCGCTCGCCGGTCTTGCCGCTCTCCTTGCCGGACTTCGTACCCCACTCCTCGTCGGTCCACTGCTTGAGGTGGTTGTCCTCGCTCTTCTTGCCTTTGTAGCCGCCACCCTCCTTCTTGTACTCGGCGGTGGCCATCTGCGCCTTGCGGGCCGACCACTGGCCGGGCTTGCCACCCTTCGACGATTTGGTGACGTCGGTCTTCACCTTCTCCCAGAGTTTGGGATCGGTCTTCTTCGCGGTTCCAGACATGATCGTCCGCTCCATCAGGTTTGGCGGACAACAGGCGGCCCGGAACTCATGTTCCAGCGCCATTGCGGGGCCTGTGGACGGCGACCGTCACGCAACCTCCATTGACACGGCGGCGGTGACCGGCCACCTCCCGCGGCGCAGCGGTTGCATCCGGCGCCCGCGGCTTCGGGAGAATCCACTGCCATGGCGAATGCGGGCGCGCGGCCGACGGTCTTCATCGATGGCGAGGCGGGCACGACGGGCCTCGGCATCCGCGAACGCCTGGAGCGCGACGGCCGGGTCGAGCTCCGCAGCATCCCGCACGAGAGCCGCAAGGACGCCGCGGTCAAGCGCGCGCTCCTGGCGGAGGTCGATCTCGTCGTCCTGTGCCTGCCCGACGACGCCGCGAAGGAGACCGTGGCGCTCGCCGACGGTCTGCCGGAGGGCGGTCCGAAGATCCTCGATGCCAGCACCGCCCACCGGGTCAGCCCGGGCTGGGCCTACGGCTTCCCCGAACTCACCCGCGCGCAGGATCGGGTGATCGCCGCGGCACGGCGCGTCGCCAACCCGGGCTGCTATCCCACGGGCGCCATCGCGCTCCTGCGCCCGCTCGTCGAGGGCGGCCTGATCCCGGCGGATTTCCCGATCAGCATCAACGCGGTCAGCGGCTACAGCGGCGGCGGCAAGGGCATGATCGAGCGCTACGAGGCGGGCGAGGCCGAGCCCTTCCTGCTCTACGGCCTCGGCTTCGGCCACAAGCACCTGCCGGAGACGCAGACCTATTGCGGCCTGACCCGCCGCCCCATCTTCATCCCCTCGGTCGGCAACTTCCGCCAGGGCATGCTGGTGAGTATCCCGCTCCATCTCGAGGCGCTGCCGAGCCGACCCGCGGCGGGCGATCTCGAGGCCGCGCTCGCCGACTGGTACGCCGAACGCGCGCTCGTGCGCGTGGTGACGGGCGCCGAGGAGGGCGGGCACCGCGAGCGCATCGCGCCGGAGGCGCTCAACGACACCGACCGGCTGGAACTGCGCGTCTTCGGCTCGGACACGCACGCCCAAGCGGTGCTGGTGGCGCGGCTGGACAATCTCGGCAAGGGCGCCTCGGGCGCCGCCGTGCAGAATATCGGGCTGATGCTCGGCCTCGACGGCTGAGCCGTCACCCGCAAGCCCCTCCGACAAGCAGGCCCTCTCAAGGCCCGGCGCCCCCGCAGGGGCGCCGGGCCTGCGCGCGTCGGCATGTCCGCACACCGCCGCCGCGGCGAGCATCCGCGGCCCGCCGGCGGGACGGCCGAGCGCTGGATGAGGTACGCCGCGCGGGCGGTGCAGTTGTCGCCCGGCGCCGCAGCCGGCGCGGGCAGAATGAGCAAAATTCGCTCATAGATCTCAGATCCGACGATGATCAGAACCGACTCGGACGCATTTTGCTACGTACGATTGAAGTTTTCACTTGACGCTTACGGCGGATTGGATTGTATCGCCACGCCGAACGGCGAAACGGGACTTTCGGTCTGCGGTGATCTGAACAGACCAGAAGGCGGGACATCGCGACATGACAGAACCTGAGATTGACACGACACGCCTCCTCGCGCTCGCCGCGGAGATCGTCTCCGCCTATGTCAGCAACAACCACGCCCAGAGCGGCGATCTGCCGAACCTGCTCGGCACGGTGCACGCGGCCCTGTCGGGCCTTGTCGGACGCAGCGATACGGCCGACGCCGGACCGCCGAAGCCGACGCCGCAGGAGATCCGCCGCTCGATCACGCACGAGCACCTCGTCAGCTTCGAGGACGGCAAGCCCTACAAGACGCTGCGCCGCCACCTCACCCTGCG
>NZ_LSIX01000760.1:0-5423 GCF_001556475.1 Methylobacterium sp. CCH5-D2
GAGCCGTTGCAGGCGGGCCTCGCCGAGCTCGCCAAGACGGTCTGGGAGGCGGCGATGGTCGAGGCGACGGCACGGCTCGAAAACCTGCGTAGGCTGGCGGAGGTGGAGCGGCTCGCCACCGACGAACTCCTGCGAGAGGCCGGCGCCAAGCTTGACAGAGAAGAGGCGACCGGCTTGCTCAGGGACGCGGAAGCGGTCCGGCTGACCGGGGAGAACGCGGCGCTCCGGGCGGAGGTGGGACGCGTGAGCAGGCGCCTCGAACACATCCGGGCGGAAGAGTTCTGGGACCGGGTGATGCGCGAGGTCTTTGCGATCATCCCGCCGCGGGGGGCGATGACGGTGGAGGGGATCCTTCCGAGGCTGCGGCAATCGACGCGCCGGGGGGCCCGGCTCCACCGCGAGCCGTTGGACGTGGAGACGCTGCGCAAGAAAATGGACGTGCGGGTCAAACACGGGAAGTTCTTCGCTAGGAACTACGACAGGACCTATCAGCGAGAACCACGCCATCTCGCCGGGACAGCGCATGGCGAGACATAGGATCGGAGCTCGCCGTTCCTCCTAAAGCGGGCGCGGCGAGACCCACGCGGGTGCGACGAGAAAAGTGGATCGGTCGATCGTGCCGATCCTGTCGATCGATGGACCGATCCGGTTCGTTCCGTGTTCAACAGGTCGTTCGCCTGGGCTGGTCACGGGACATGTACGATCGTCCGGAAAGTGTATATCGGCGACTGGCTCCGAACCCATGATTGTCTCAAGCGCCTCGGGGCCGGTCATACTCTGTAACGGTGGGGCGGGTCAGCATGGTCAACGGCGTGAGTGTCGCCCGCCCGGTCGCGGGCGCCACGGTGGGGAATGCCGGGGAAACAAGTCAGGAAGTCCTGAAGCGGTCGCGGGGAAACGAGCTCTTCATCGCCGTCGTGGGGCCCGTCGGGGCCGGGGCCGGACGGGCCGCGAAGATCATCAAGCAATTCCTGGAGGAAGCCGGGGCGTCGCGCTACGAGGTCCATGTCGTGAAGGCGAGCTCCGCCATCAAGGCGTGGGGCCGCGCCGAGGGGCGGGCGGTCGCCGGCGACGGGGCGCGCAAGACCCTCGACGGCATCATCGCCATGCAGGACCACGGCGATGCCATGCGGCTCGCCGCGCGTGACAACGCGGCCGTGGCGCGGGCCGTGGTCGGGGGGATCAGGGTGGCTAGGGCCGAGGCGAGTGGCCTCGCGGAGGGCGAGCTCGACGGCAAGCCCCGCGCCTACATCATCGACTCCTTGCGGCATCCGGCCGAGGCGCACCTTCTCCGTCGTCTCTATCAGGACGCGTTCACGCTCGTCGGCGTCGTGTGCGATCCGGAGAAACGAAGCAGGAGGCTGCGAACGGAACTCTACAACCTCGACGACCGCCAGACGGAGGCCACTAAGGCGGCGATCGCCGCCTTCATGGACCGCGATGCCGACGCCCCCGAGAAGCATGGCCAGCACGTCGTCGACACCTTCCACGAGGCGGATTTCTTCGTCGACAACTCGAAGGACGCCGAGGACGACCCGAACAACACCGCCATGAACGAACCGCTCCGACGTCTGGTCCGGCTCCTGACCCTGAGCGAGGTCATCCGGCCGAACGTCGCCGAGACGGCGATGCACCAGGCCCATTCGGCGCAGCTCAAGAGCGCATGCCTTTCGCGTCAGGTCGGCGCGGCCCTGGTAGACGCGCAGGGCAACGTCATCGCCACCGGGACGAACGAGGTGCCCAAGGCCGGGGGAGGTGTCTACGGCGAGGCCTTCGAGCCCGGTGACGACGAGCGGTGTGCCTTCAGGCCGAACAGGTACTGCAGCAGCAACCGGGAACAGAACGCCATCATCGACGCGCTGCTCGTTGCGTATCCCATGCTGCTCGCGGACCGGGAAAGGTCCGTGGTCGTCGCCGAACTCCGGCGCACGCGGCTGGGTGGGCTGATCGAGTTCAGCCGTGCCGTCCATGCCGAGATGGACGCGATCCTCTCGGCGGCGCGGACGGGTGTCTCGCCGCGCGGCACGCGACTTTTCGTCAGCGCGTTCCCCTGCCACTACTGCGCCCGCCATATCGTGTCGGCGGGGATCGACGAGGTCCAGTACATCGAGCCTTACCCGAAGAGCCGCGCGCTCGACCTGCATTGCGACGCGATCACCACCGTGTCGGAGGATTGGGAACCTCCGTCCCGCTTCCGGCATGAATCCCCGCGCGATCGCGGGGCGATCCGCGAGCCTGCGAAGCCCCGGCCGAAGGTCCTTTTCAGGCCGTTCGTCGGCGTCGCGCCCCGGATGTACGCGAGGGTGTTCCTCAAGGACCGTGACTACAAGGACAAGGTGACCGGCGATTTCGCCATGGGCGAGCCGGACTGGGGTGGTCCGTCGGACCTCTTCAAGCTACGCTATACAGACCTCGAACGGGACCTCGGGATTCGCCCAGCATGAGCCATCCGCACCTTCGTCTCGTGGCCGAGACGGCCCGCGACGAGGCTCCCGCCGTCGCACCGCGGACGCATCACGAGCAGCTGTCCCTCTTCGATTTCCGACCCGTACAGCGCGTGATCTGCTTTCCGATGGCGGACCTGCACGGTGAGGTCTTCGCCCGCGTGTTCAGCCTTGCCAGGCCGTCCATCGTGATCGATGCGCGGGCCTATCCCTACTTCGACCTCAACGCCCTCAGCCGCCAGAGGGCGTTCAGCTTGTTCGAGGACACGAGTTCCCACTATGTCCATAGGCACATCGACCTGAGGCCACCGAGCGACCAGTGCGGACGGTGGAGGGTGCGTGGCACGGCGATGGATGTCCTGACGGCGTTCGCACAGCCGTCCGACCGGACCGTGACCTGTCTCGCCGTGCTCCTCAACGGGCGGACGGACGTGGATGTCCTCGACGAGGCGCTGCGACACTCGGAGGCCGGCAGACCGGTCCACTGGCGTGTCGAGACCCTGGAAGGGGTTCCCGGCCTTTCGAGCTGACGTCCGGGGTTTCGTGGTCCACTGATGTGGCCGGACCCGTCATGGATCCCCATAGGCGGCCACCGCGGGCTCCAACCATGCACGCCGACGCTCCTCCTCCTTCTTCGTGATCTTGCGGAAGAAGCCGAACAGCCCGGGCCCGGAAGGATGCCACCGCCCATCGTGCAGCCAGTACCCATCCCGGAATCGGTGCCCGGATCCGTCGATCGCAACGATGTCGATGTGTCCGTCCTGTCCGCATCGCATCGACGTGACGGTGTCGCGCAGCATCTGCCGGACACGGATGCGCACCGCGAAGCGTTCCTCGTCGGACGCGTTCGCGCGTTCGAGTTCCAGCATCAGGGCGATGGCAGGTTCCCGACCGTCGGACTTGCCGGCATCCCTCAGGGCAAGCAGGGTCGCGGAGTTCTCCGTGATCCCCGCCTCGATGGTGGCGACCTCGCCACGGATCCTCTCGATCGCAGGTTCGGCGAACCGGTCCCCGCGCCCGAAGGCCCGCATCAGGGTCTCCGCCTCTGCCTGGAGGCCGTCCCGTCGGGCGATGGCTTCCCGCAAGGCCTGTTCGAGACGTTGCATCTCGCCGGCATCGGCCTTCGAAAGGTCAAGCTGCAGGAACCACGACAGCACCGCGTCCTCGGTCTCCTGGTAGGGGATGCGGACGTCGTTCCCACAGGTGCCCGCCCGGCTCGACGAGCAGATGAGCACGATGGTCGAGCGCTTCCCCCGGTCCCGGTAGTTCATCGGGTTGCCGCACGTCGCGCACGTGGCCACCATCCCGAAGAGGTTCGAGATGCGCGTGCCCTGCCGGCCGCCAGCGTTCGGCGTAGTGCCCAGCCGCCGCTTGTCGGCCACGCGCCGGGCCCGGTCCCACAGATCATCGTCGATCACCGCCGGATAGTAGTCCGGGATCACGTCGCCGGCGGGGATCCGCGTGCCGACCTTGATCCCGTTCCTGATGCTGGCCTCCATCCTGTGGGGCCGGAACTCGCCGAGGACGGCGCGGGTATCGGTGATCTTCTGGATCACGCCCCCGTGCCATGCGCGGCCCTTGCCCCAAGTGGGCTCCCCGTCCCTGTTGAGCCCCCGGGCGATCGCATCGCGCCCTCGGCCGTCGGCGAGCTCGGAGAAGATCCGCCTCACGATCGGCGCCCGTACCTCGTGCGGCTTGAAGCCGTCGCCGTCGACCTCAAGCCAGGACGGGATCCTCGCGGTGAGCTTACGCTTGCCGATGTCCGCCCGTTTCCGGATCCAGGTCTCCTTCAGCCGGGCGGCCTTCATCAACGACTCGTCGTGCGCCCGCATCAGGTAGACGATCGAGATGATGAATTGCATCGGGTCGGACTGGGCGTGGTAGGTCTGCCTGTCGATGATCGATCTGACGATGATGCCGTTGTTGACCAGGCGCAGGAGCAGTTCCTGCGCGATGTTGATCTCCGCCCGCGAGACGCGGTCGAGGGACTCACAGAGGAAATAGCTCCCCACCGCGATCCTTCCGGCCTCGACCTCGTCCACGAAAAGCCTGAGCTTGCCGGTTCCGCCCTTGGCGATGTTGGCGCGGGTGTAGGCCGAAACCCCGATGTCATGGAGGTTGAAGCGGGTGTCGAGCGTGAGATGCGGGTTCTCGGCGAGGTAGGCGTCGCGCAACTCGATCTGTCTCCGGAAACCGTCGCGGTGGCGTTCGCCATCGCCCTTGCTGACTTGGCGTTTCGAGCTCAAGCGCAAGTAGGAATAGGCGATCGCCGGTGCGGGGTCGGCGGGGAGGCCGGAGGGAAGACCCATCGAAGTCCAGGCTTTCTTGCGTGATGCGACCCTCCTAACACGTTGCCGGCCAACCCTGCCAATCGTCGTCTCCATCTCGGGGCTTCACATGGTGCTGGCGGCGGGCGTGGTGTTCTGGCTGATCCGGGCGGGGCTGGCGCTGGTGCCGCATCTCGCCCTGTTCTGGCCGATCAAGAAGATCGCGGCCGCCGTCGCGATGCTCGGCGTCACCGCCTACTGCATCTTCTCCGGCTGGGACGTCGCGGCCGAGCGCTCCCTCGTGATGACGCTGATCATGCTGGGCGCGATCCTGGTCGATCGTCCGGCCCTCTCGATGCGCAACCTCGCGCTGGCGGCGCTCGTCGCGCTCGCCCGCGAGCCCGAGGCCCTGCTCGGCCCGAGCTTCCAGATGTCGTTCGGGGCGGTGGCCGGGCTCATCGCCTGCGCGCGGCTCGTGGGCGGGGCCCTGTTCCGGCAGCCGGGGGCGGGACGGATCGGCCGGCTCTACGGCGCGGTGCTGGCCGCGGTGATCGGCACCCTCGCCACGACGCTGGTGGCGCAGGTCGCGACCGCGCCCTTCGCCACCTACCATTTCCAGACCGTGCAGCCCTTCGGGTTGCTCGGCAACGCGCTGACCCTGCCGCTGGTCTCGCTCGCGGTGATGCCGGCGGCGGTCCTCGGGATCCTGGCC
>NZ_LSIX01000075.1:0-251 GCF_001556475.1 Methylobacterium sp. CCH5-D2
AGAAGTCGCGCTGGACGCGGGCGCGGACCTGGAACACGTCGGCGTTGGTGACGGTGCGCAGGGTGCCGGCGGCGACCGCGGCGTTCAGCAGCGTCTGCGAGGTCACGCCGGGCGAGCGGTTCGCGTCGATCACGCGGCCGTTCTGCACGCCGTAGTTCTGGTAGACGCCCTCGACGCCGATATCGAGGTCCTTCACCGGCGACCAGATCAGGCTGCCGCCCACGTTGAAGGCGTAGGTGTCGCGCAGGATC
>NZ_LSIX01000761.1:0-9779 GCF_001556475.1 Methylobacterium sp. CCH5-D2
CCCGCGACCTCCGGCAGCGCAGGACGGCGCGCCCGCCGAGGCGCTGCCGGAGGTCGCGGGCCTCGGCGCGCGCGCCGCCGCCCAGCGCGCCGTGGCCGAGCTGATCGGCCAGAACCGGGCGCTCGCCCTGGAAGACGCGCTGGCGCAGGCCTCGCGCGGGCTCGACCCCGCCGAGGCGGCGCTCGCGCGCGCCATCGCCACCGCCACGTTCCGCCGGTTCGGCCTGATCCGGACGGCGCTCGGCAGCCGGCTCGATCACGGCCTGCCGGACGACCAGCCCCTGCTGCTGGCGCTTCTGGCCACCGGCGCCGCCCAGATCCTCGACCTCGCCGTGCCCGACCACGCCGCGGTCGATCTCGCGGTGCGCCTCGCCAAGGCGGACCGGCGGACGCAGCATCTCGGCGGCCTCGTCAACGCGGTCCTGCGCCGGGTCGCCCGCGAGCGCGACGCCATCCTGGCGGCGGGCGATCCCCTCGGCGATGGCGCGCCGGACTGGCTCGCCGCCCGCTGGCGCGAGACCTACGGGCCGGAGCGGGCGGAGGCGATCGGCCGGGCGCATCTGGCCGGCGCGACAGTCGACATCACCGTGAAGGCGGAGGCGCAGGCTTGGGCAGAGCGCCTCGGTGCCGCGCTGCTGCAGACCGGCTCGCTGCGCCTGCCCCCGGACTCGGGACCGATCACCGCGCTCGACGGCTTCGACGCGGGCGCGTGGTGGGTGCAGGACGCCGCCGCGGCACTCCCCGCGAAGCTCCTCGGCGCGCAGGCCGGCGAGCAGGTCGCCGACCTCTGCGCCGCCCCCGGCGGCAAGACAGCCCAGCTCGCCGCGGCCGGGGCCGCGGTCACCGCTGTCGATCGCTCGGCGCCGCGCCTGGAGCGCCTGCGCCGCAACCTGGAACGGCTCGGCCTCACCGCCGAGGTCGTGGTCGGCGACGCGCTCGCCCTCGACCGGCCGGAGGGGTTCGACGCGGTGCTCCTCGACGCGCCCTGCTCGGCCACCGGCACGGTCCGCCGCCACCCGGACGTCGCCTGGACCAAGAGCCCCGAGGACATCGCCCGCCTCGGCCTCCTGCAGGCGCGCCTGCTCGACCGCGCGGCGACGCTGCTGCGGCCGGGCGGGCGCCTCGTCTACTGCACCTGCTCGCTCGAGCCGGAGGAGGGCGAGGCCCAGGTCGCGGCCTTCCTCGCCCGCAACGCGGCGTTCGCCCGCGTGCCCGTGGCGCCCGAGGAGGTCGGCGGCCTCGCCGAGCTGATCGATCCGAACGGCGACTTGCGCACGCTGCCCTGCCACCTCGGCGGCGGCACGGACGCGCGCGGCGGCCTCGACGGCTTCTTCGTGAGCCGGCTCGTCCGCCGGAGCTGACCGTGCCCGTTTCATCCCGACGGAAATCGGTCTAAACGGCCGCTCCCCCCATTTCGGGGGCCTACCTCAATCCCCCGCTTACCTGCCGCGTTCGCAGGAGTGAGCTCGGAGCGACATGCGATGCCCACGCTGACATTCCCCGACGGCAACACGCGCGCCTACGACGCGGCCGTGACCGGCCGCGCGGTCGTGGAGGGCATCGCCAAGTCGCTGGCCAAGCGCACCGTCGCCATGGCGTTGGACGGCGTAGTGGCCGACCTCGACGACACGATCGCGCGCGACGTGGCGATCGAGTTCCTCGACCGCACCGATCCCCGCGCCCTCGAGCTGATCCGGCACGACTGCGCCCACGTGCTGGCCGAGGCCGTGCAGGAGCTCTGGCCCGGCACGCAGGTGACGATCGGGCCGGTCATCGAGAACGGGTTCTACTACGACTTCGCCCGGAACGAGCCCTTCACGCCCGAGGACTTCCCGACGATCGAGGCCAAGATGCGCGAGATCATCGCGCGCGATGCCCCCTTCACCAAGGAGGTCTGGAAGCGCGACGACGTGCGTAACCTCTTCGCGGAGAAGGGCGAGGGCTACAAGGTCGAGCTGGTCGATGCGATCCCACCGGGCGAGGACCTGAAGATCTACCGCCAGGGCCAGTGGTTCGACCTCTGCCGCGGCCCGCACATGACCTCGACCGGCAAGGTCGGCACCGCCTTCAAGCTGATGAAGGTCGCGGGCGCCTACTGGCGGGGCGACGCCAACAACCCGATGCTGACGCGCATCTACGGCACGGCCTGGGCCACGAAGGAGGATCTCGACGCCTACCTGCACCGGCTGGAAGAGGCCGAGCGCCGCGACCACCGGCGCCTGGGCCGCGAGATGGACCTGTTCCATTTCCAGGAGGAGGGCCCGGGCGTCGTCTTCTGGCACGCCAAGGGCTGGACGATCTTCCAGGAGCTGATCGCCTACATGCGCCGCCGCCTCAAAGGCGACTACGCCGAGGTGAACGCGCCCCAGATCCTCGACAAGGCGCTGTGGGAGACCTCGGGCCACTGGGGCTGGTACCGCGAGAACATGTTCGCGGCCCAATCCGCCGGCGAGGAGGCCGAGGACAAGCGCTGGTTCGCCCTGAAGCCGATGAACTGCCCGGGCCACGTGCAGATCTTCAAGCACGGGCTCAAATCCTACCGCGACCTGCCGCTGCGCATGGCCGAGTTCGGCGTGGTGCACCGCTACGAGCCCTCCGGCGCCATGCACGGCCTGATGCGCGTGCGCGGCTTCACCCAGGACGACGCGCACATCTTCTGCATCGAGGATCAGCTCGCCGCCGAGTGCCTTAAGATCAACGACCTGATCCTCTCGACCTACGCGGATTTCGGCTTCGACGAGATCCTGGTGAAGCTCTCCACGCGCCCCGAGAAGCGCGTCGGCTCGGACGCGCTCTGGGACCACGCCGAGAGCGTGATGACGCGCGTGCTGGCCCAGATCGAGGAGCAGTCGGGTGGCCGGATCAAGACCGCGGTCAACCCGGGCGAGGGCGCCTTCTACGGGCCGAAGTTCGAGTACGTGCTGCGCGACGCGATCGGCCGCGACTGGCAGTGCGGCACCACGCAGGTCGACTTCAACCTGCCCGAGCGATTCGGCGCCTTCTACGTCGACGCCGACAGCCAGAAGAAGCCGCCGGTGATGGTCCACCGCGCGATCTGCGGCTCGATGGAGCGCTTCACCGGCATCCTGATCGAGCACTTCGCCGGCCACTTCCCGCTCTGGCTCGCCCCGACCCAGATCGTGGTGGCGACGATCACCGGCGAGGCCGACGCCTACGCCCGCGACGTGGTGCGCGCGCTCGAGCGCGCCGGCCTGCGCGTCGAGGCGGACCTGCGCAACGAGAAGATCAACTACAAGGTCCGCGAGCACTCGCTGGCCAAGGTCCCGGTCATCCTGGCGCTGGGCCGGCGCGAGGCCGAGGAGCGCACCGTCTCGATCCGCCGTCTCGGCAGCCAGGGCACGCGGACGCTGCCGCTCGCCGAGGCGGTCGCCGCCTTCGTGGACGAGGCGACGGCGCCCGACATCCGCCGGGCCGAGGCGGTGGCCGAGACCCGGCCGAGCGCGGACGCAACGCTCGACGGCCAGCACGTGGTCGCGCCGGCGCCGTAGCTCGGCGTAGGCTCCGTCACCGCGCCATAGCCCGCTCCAGCACCGCGAAGATCCGCGGGTCAGCGCACTGGGCGACGTTGAAGCGGAGGTAGTCCGGCGCGCTCTGGCTCACGCTGAAGACGTTGCCGGGCGCGAGGATCACCCGCTCGGTGAGCGCCCGGCGCGAGACCTCGGCGGCGTCCAGCCCGTCCGGCAGGCGCGCCCACAGGAACATGCCGGCGCCCGGCACGAACGGCACGGCGATGCCGAGCGCGGCGAGACGCCGGATCGCGCGCCCGCGGGCCTCCGCGAGTCGGGCGCGCATCGCCTCGAGGTCGTGGCGGTAGCGCGCGTCGGTGACCGCCCGGTGCACGACACTCGCGGCGAGGTGCGGGTCGCCCAGCGTCACCGCGACCTTCAGGTCGAGGAAGCGCTCCACCCAGTCCCGGCGCAGCGCGACGTAGCCGATGCGCGCGGCCGACGAGAGCGTCTTCGAGAAGCCGCCGATCTGAATTACCCGCTCCAGCCCGTCGAAGCCCGCGAGCCGGGCGGCCGGCTCCACCTCGAAGTCGGCGTAGATGTCGTCCTCCACCACCAGCGTGTCGTGGGCCTCGGCCAGCCGCAGGATGCGGTGCACGATCGCGGGCCCGAGCGAGGCACCGGTCGGGTTATGGAGCGTGGAATTGGTGAGGTAGAAGCGCGGCCGGTGCTCGCGGAGCGCCGCCTCGAAGGCGGCGAGGTCCGGCCCCTGCGGGCCAAAGGGCACGCCGACGAGCTTGACCCGCTGCGCTCGCAAGAGCGCCTGGAAGTTGAAGTAGCAGGGATCGTCCACCAGCACCGTGTCGCCCGGCTCGATCAGGAAGCGGCAGAGCAGGTCGAGCGCCTGCGTCGCCGAATCGGCCAGCACGATCTGGTCCGGGTGGGCGGCGATGCCGCGCTCGCCCATCCGGCGGGCGATGTGCTCGCGCAAGGGCGCGAGGCCGCGCGGCTCGTCGTAGCCGGTGAGGGCCGGGCCGCCCGCGCGGGCGACGTAGCGCAGCGCCCGGCGCAGGGCCTCCTCGGGCATCCATTCCGGCGGCAGCCAGCCGCAGCCGGGCTTCAGCACGTCCGGATAGGTCTCGAAGGATTGCCGGCTGATCCAGAGCGGATCGACGGCGCGGTCGAGCCGGGGGCCGGCCGCGGCGAGGCAGAACGGCTCCGGCCGCCCCGCCACGTAGAAGCCGGAGCCCGGCCGCGAGACGATGGCGCCCTGGGCCGCCAGCCGGTCGTAGGCCTCCACGACCGTCGATTTCGAGACGCCGAGGCTTTCCGCGAAGGCCCGCACGGAGGGCAGGCGCGCGCCCGGCGCGAGGTGGCGCCCGGCGATGCGTGCCTCGATGGCCGCCATCGCCGCCTCGACCCGCGTGAGCGCCGGATCGAGTTGTGGCTTCAGAACACCGAGCGACATCGCGAACCTCGACCGTACTGCCGATCGTACCGGACAGTTCGCCTGGATCGTACCGGATGCGTGCCTGTCGCGTAACCGGAAAACGCCGCATCCAGCATGCCCGGCGGTTTGAGGAGATCAGGATGTTTGCGGCGGACGAAGACCGGCAACGGGCGACGCGGATCGGTCGGCAACTCGTGGACCTCGTCCTGCTCATGGCCAACGGATCGGCCTCGCCCTGCCGCTGATCCTGCCGCTGAGCTGAGCGATGACGACCCGCATCCTCGCAGCGCCCGCGCAGGCGCGGCCTGCTCCGCCGGCCGGGGCGTTGCGCGACGGACTCGTCGGCGTGGCGATCTTCAGCGGTACCCTCGCGGCGACGCGCCTCGCCCTCGAAGCGTTCGAGCCCGTCGCCCTCACGCTCACGCGGGCGGCGCTGGCCGGCCTCGCGGCGGGCGCGGTGCTGATGGTCTTGCGCCAGCCCATGCCGCGCCGCTCCGACCTCGCGGCTCTCGCTGCCGTCAGCTTCGGTGTGGTGCTGGGCTTCCCGCTCTTCACCGCCTTCGCGCTCGGCCAGATCGGCGCGGGACGCGCGAGCGTGTTCGTGGGACTGCTGCCGCTCGCGACCTCCCTGTTCGGCGCGCTGCGGGCGGGCGAGCGGCCCTCCCGGGCCTTCTGGCTGCTCTCCGGGCTCGGCAGCGCCGTCACGGTCGCCTTCGCGGCGCGCGGGGCGGGGCCCGGCTCGCTCGTCGGCGATGGGCTGATGCTCGCGGCGATCCTCGTCTGCGGCCTCGGCTACGCCGAGGGCGCGCGCCTGGCTCGCCGCCTCGGCGGCTGGCAGGTGGTGGCCTGGGCAACGGTGCTGGCGCTGCCCGCGACGCTGCCCGCCGCCCTCTGGCTGCTGCCCGCGCATCCGGGCCCGATGACGCCTTCCGCGCTCGCCGGGCTCGCCTACGTGTCGGCACTCAGCGCGCTCGTCGGATTCGTGTTCTGGTACCGGGCGCTCGCGCGGGGCGGGATCGCCGTGACGGGCCAGCTGCAATTGCTGCAGCCCTTCATGGGGATCGGGATCGCCGCCCTCGTCCTCGGCGAGGCGATCGACCCCGCGATGCCCCTGGTCGCGGCCACAGTGGCGGCCTGCGCGGCGGGGGCGCGGCGTCTTGCGTGAGATACCGCCCCGTGCGCGTCACGACCCCTTCGCCACGACCTCGATGTCGCGGTCCATGCCGCTCTCGACCTTGAACTCGCGGGTGTAGACCTGCCCGTCGTGGCGGGCGATCAGCACGTAGTCGCCCTCGGCCAGGGTCACCTGCGGGAAGGCGCCGATCGCCTCGCGGATCGTATCGCCGCCCGGCGTCAGCACCGAGAAGGCCGTGCCCGCGAAGGCCTCGGCGCCCGGCGCGGCCACGAGCTTCAGGGTCACAGTGGCGGCGCGGTGGTTGAGGGTGGCGTCGGTGATCTTGCCGTTCTCCACCTTCAGGTCGGCGCGCTGGATCGCGTTCGATTCCCCGTAGGTCGAGACCACGTGATAGGTGCCCTCGGGCAGCCGGATCAGCTCGCCGGCCTTGACGCCGCTGCGCACCAGCCGTCCCTCCGAGTTGGTGCCCACCGGCACGAAGACCGAGAACGCGAGTTGCGCGGGCGCGATCCGCTGGTCGCCGACCGCGCCGGAGAGCTTCAGCGCCCCCGCGCTCACCCGCAGCGTGTCGGCCTGCGGCTGGCCCGCCATGGTGATGCGCTTCGAGGCGCTGGCGAAGCCGTAGGTCACGGTGGCCACGTAAGGACCGGGCGCGAGGCGGAAGCTCGGCTCGGGGTCGGTCGAGCGGGCCACGATGCTCGGCCGGTTGCCGTCGCCCCGGTCGTCGTAGATGCGCCAGGCGAGACCTGTCCGCAGCGGCTCGCCGATGCCGGCGAGGATGGCGCTGAGCGTGAGGCTCGCCTCGGCCTCCGCCGGGCCGGTGGGGAAGGCGGGCGCCGTGATGGACGGGGAGGGCACGCCGGAGCCGAGGCGGTTCGGGAAGGCGTCCTGCGCCGCCGCCCCGGCGGGCGCGAGCGCCGCCAGCAGACAAGCCCCGCGCCGCCAACCCACGACCCGCACGTCCATCCCACCTCTCCGACCGGGCCGCAGACGGCCCCGCCCGCGGTCTGGCGCGAGACCGTGGCGGCGGCAAGGCGTCGCCGCCGCTTCCCTCGGGCCGGCGCGCGTGCCAAGTCCGGGCGAGCCCCCTCGCGAGACGCGCCGCATGACCGCCACCCTCGACCTCCTCCGCACCCGCCGCTCGGTGCCGCCGCCGCGCCTCGAGGCGCCGGGCCCCGACCGCGAGACGCTCGACGCGATCCTCACCATCGCCTCCCGGGTGCCGGACCACGGCAAGCTCGCGCCCTGGCGCTTCATCGTGATCGAGGGCGAGGCCCGCCACCGGGTCGGCGAGACGCTGGCCGCGATCCACGCCGCCGACAATCCGGGTGCCGACGCCGCCCGGCTGGAACTCGAGCGCAACCGCCTCGCCCACGCGCCGGTCGTCGTCGGCGTGGTCTCCCGCGCGGGCCCGCACGTGAAGATCCCCGAATGGGAGCAGGTGCTCTCGGCCGGTGCGGCGGCGATGAACCTCGTGGTGGCGGCGAACGCGGCGGGCTTCGCCACCGCCTGGCTGACCGAGTGGTTCGCCTACGACCGCCGCGCGCTCGACGCGCTCGGCCTCGCGCCCGCCGAACGGATGGCGGGCTTCATCCATATCGGCCGCCCGGCCGAGATCCCGAGCGACCGGCCGCGGCCGGAGCTGGCCCAGATCGTCACGCGGCTCTGAGGTCGCCATGGACTACGATTTTCAGAACCGCACCCTGCCGCACAACCCGCTCAAGGCGATCGTCGCGCCTCGCCCGATCGGCTGGATCAGCACGATGGACCGCGACGGACGGCTCAACCTCGCGCCCTACTCGTTCTTCAACGCGGTCGCGGACGACATGGTGGCGTTCTCCTCCTCGGGCCGGAAGGACGCCATGACCTTCGCGGAGGAGGGCGGCGACTTCGTCTGCAACCTCGCGAGCCACGGCCTTCGCGAGGCGATGAACGATTCCTCCGCCCCGCTGCCTCGGGGCGAGAGCGAGTTCGCCCACACGGGCCTCGCCACGGCGCCCTCCCGCAAGGTGCGCGCGCCCCGCGTGGCGGAGGCCGCCGCGGCGATCGAGTGCCGCTGGCTGCAGACCGTTCCGCTGCGGCCGCTGGACGGGTCCGAGCCCGCCAACTTCCTGGTGATCGGGCAGGTGGTCTCGATCTACATCGACGACCGCTTCGTGGCGGACGGGCGCGTCGACACCGCCGCCATGGAGCCGATCCTGCGCGGCGGCTACTTCGACTATTTCCGGATCACGCCCGAGAACCGGTTCGAGATGCGCCGGCCGCGGGGCGGCGGGGACTTCAAACGCCCCTGAGCGTGCCCGCCGCGTCGCGCACGACCTCCACGAGCGGCACGCCGGCGGCGGCGGCACTGAGCGCCGCCATCGTCCGCGCCAGGGCGCGCTCGGCCTCGGCCAGACCCTGTTCCGCCAGCGCCCGGGGGTCGAGGCCGAGCGCGGCGAGGCGCGGGCCGGCCTCCGCGAAGCTCGCCGCCCACAGCACCGCGCGGGCGGTTCCCAGCACCGGCACGATCCGCAAGCCGCCATCCGGCAGCCCGGCCTGCGCCTCGTGCACCGCGAGCAGCGCGCCGAGCCGCACGACGTCGCGCCCGTGCTCGGCGCCGAGGAGAACGACGCCCGCCGGAACCGGGACCAGCGCCGCCGCGGGATCGCCCTCGGCCCGGTCGAGCACGGCGTAGGGGCGCGGATCCTCGTCCGGCCGGAGCCTCAGCGTACAGCGCATCGCGGCCGCAGGGTGAGCGGAGCGGGGCCGCACTTCAAGCTTTCTTTACCATACCGGCAACAGGGTCGGGCAGGGAAGGCGCGGATCGCGCCGCCCCGGCGCCAGGGGCTTCCCGAACCGGCGCGGTTCCTCTCGCGGCGGACCCGATGTTCCTGTTCACCACGCCCTCCAGCCCCCCCGAGCCCGCCGCGGCGGCGCCGCGGGGCGCCAGTGCGGGCGTCAATGCAGGGGTCGTGCAGGCGATCCGCGAGGGAGCCCGGGCGAGCGGCGCCGGCTTCGACTACCTGCTCGCCACGGCGCAGCGCGAATCCGCCCTCGACCCCGCGGCCAAGGCCGGCACGTCGAGCGCCACCGGCCTGTTCCAGTTCATCGAGCAGACCTGGCTCGGGGTGATGAAGAACGCCGGCCCCCGGCTCGGCCTCTCATCCTACGCCGACGCCATCACGGCGCGCCCCGACGGCAGCTACGCGGTGGAGGACCCCGCCCAGCGCCAGCAGATCCTGGACCTGCGCCGCGACCCGAAGATCTCGGCGACGCTCGCGGGCGCGCTCACCCAGAAGAACGGCGAGGCGCTCACCGCCGCGCTCGGCCGCGACCCGAATGCGGGCGACCTCTACGTCGCCCACGTGCTGGGCGCGCGCGGCGCCGCCTCCCTCATCGGTGCCGCCCGCGACACGCCGGACCGCGCCGCCGCCCTCGACATGCCGGAGGCGGCTGCCGCCAACCGCGCCCTGTTCTACGACCGGGCGGGGCGCCCGCGCAGCGTCTCCGAGCTTTATGCCACCCTCTCGGCGGCGGCGCGGGGCGTGGCCGACCTCGGCATCCAGGCCCAGGCGAGCGGCCTGCCGCAGGCCACCACCTCCTACGCGGCCTCGGCCTACGCCGCGGGCGCGGACCTGCGCAGCCTGTTCCAGACCGACCGGCGCACCGGCCCGGTCGCGCAGGGGGTCGGCAGGCTCTGGCAGGGCCGGGCAGAGGGGCCGTCGGCCCCGCCCGAGCGCCCCGCC
>NZ_LSIX01000762.1:0-6284 GCF_001556475.1 Methylobacterium sp. CCH5-D2
CTGCGTCACGGGCGACAGGTCGTCGGCGTCGCGACCGCCCCCGAACACTTGCCCGCCGTCCTCGTCGGGGGCGCCAACCTGCAGATCGCGCTCGACCCGCCCGACAGCGCCCTCATGGAGCGGGCCATCCGGATCTTCACGCGTCGGCGGATCCGGCCGGATCTAGCTGCTGCCGATCTCGTGGGCCTGACCCTCGATGATCTCTCTGCCGCCATGAGGCCGCGCACCTCCCCCGCCGCGATTGTGGCGCGCCTGCGGCGCACGTCGGCGCGGCGTGGAGGCACGGGCCTCAACGCGGCGGTGCCCCGGCTCGAGACGCTCGCCGGCTACGGCGCCGTCGGTACCTGGGGCCTCGCCCTCGCGGCCGATCTGCGCCGGGTGCGGGGGGGCGAGCTCGACCCGGGTGTGCTGGGCGGCGCGCTGCTGGCGGGCCCGCCCGGTGTCGGAAAGACGACGTTCGTCAGCTCCTTGGCAAGGTCCGCAGGCGTACCGCTGATCGACACAAGCATTGCCGACTGGCTGAACGATGGCCCCTAATACCTAGACTCGGTCGTGAAGGAGTCGAATAGTTTCTTCAATAATCTGTTGGCGCGCGCACCCTGCATCGGTTTCATCGATGAGTTGGACGCGCTCCCGTCCCGGATGGAGGTCATGCAGCGGGCCGATTGGTGGCAGCCGATCATCACGAACGTGCTGCTGCGCATCGATGCGGTACGCGCGGCCGGCACGGGGGTCGTACTGCTCGCCGCCAGCAACTTCCCGGATCAAGTCGATCCCGCCCTCCGACAGCTCGGCCGCCTCGATCAGACCCTGACGATCGGGCTTCCGGGCGAGACCGATCTCGCGGCGATCCTGAGGAGTCACCTCGGCGCGGATCTCCCCGACTCCGACCTGTCGACGGCGGCGCGGATCGGCCTCGAGGCGACTGGCGCCGACGCGGCCGGGTGGGTGCGCGCGGCACGGCAGCGGGCGCGCAGCGAGGATCGGTCCTTACGTCTGGACGATCTCCTCGACTCGATCCGACCACGGGATGATCGTTCGCCCGAGTTCCTGCGCCTGATCGCCCTGCACGAGGCGGTTCACGCGGTCGTGGCGCGCCGGCTCGGTCAACGCGTCGCGCGCGTCTCTATGCTTGCGACGGGCGACATGGCCGGATCGACCGAAATCATCTGCGGTCCGTCGGCGCCGACGGCGCAGCAGATCGACGATCACGTCATCGTGCTGCTCGCCGGGCGCGCCGCCGATCTCGTGCTCGGGGCAGGACCGCATGCCGGGGCCGTGCAGGATCTCCGCAGCGCCACCCGGCTCGTCGCTGCGAAGCGAGTTTCCCTCGGCCTCGTCGGGCCGCTCTGCAGCAGGGTCGATCCGGATGAGGCCGACCGACTGCTCTCGTACGACCTCGCCCTCGCGGACGCGGTCGAGTGCGACCTGTAGGAACTGCTGCGCCGCGCCGTGGCGCTGGAGCGGGCCGACCGCGCCGCGATCTGCGCTCTGGCAGACGCCCTGCTCGACCGACGCGTGCTGACGGCCCACGAGATCGACCGCATCCTCTCGGCTTGGCCGGCGCCGCGCGCGCGCCGGACCCGTGCACGGACCCGCCAGGAGATCGATGGGCCCGCGCGAGGCGACGTCGCTGCGCGCGCCGGCGGCGGACCCTGAGCCTCCTCCCGCGATGCTCCGGCCTCGCGCGGAAGCCACGCCGCGCGGCGCCGCTGGGCCGCTCCGCTCGGCACGGCCGATCCTCGGATTTGTGAAACGGAACGCTTTTTGCCGGACGGAGACCGACATCATGACCTACTCGTCCACCGTTGAACTTTACCTGTCGGTCGAGGCGGCGATCCAGTTCGAGGAGACGCTGGCCGTCTTCGACCGGATCACCGCGGGCACGGCTCCGGATGCGCGCGCCCTGGAAACGGCCCCGCTGCTGCCCAGTGCCCGCCCGATTGCCAACTCCGCGATCAGCATGGCGGGATCGAGCGGGATCTCGGGTACGGAATCCTTAAGATCGCCCCCGGCGGGGAAGGGGCCGTCGTTGCCGCCGTGGACAGACTTGTCGTGCGCCCCGCCGCCGTCCTGTCCGTTACTTTCCTGCCTGGTTCCGCTCATCTGATGCGCCTCTACGCTTCTCGGGTTCGCGCTGTGTCGTGTGGGTACCCTGCCGCCGGCGTGCGCGACGCCCGCGGGATCGGCTGCCGTCAGAGTCCGGCGAGGGGACCCAGGCTCAGGCGGCTCGCCGCCCCGAACGGCCGGTCGAGATCGAGCCGGGCCGCGCCCTGCG
Source organism: Methylobacterium sp. CCH5-D2 (assembly GCF_001556475.1). Lineage (NCBI taxonomy): Bacteria > Pseudomonadati > Pseudomonadota > Alphaproteobacteria > Hyphomicrobiales > Methylobacteriaceae > Methylobacterium > Methylobacterium sp. CCH5-D2. The sequence goes on from NZ_LSIX01000762.1 coordinate 2,279, forward strand.
CGAGGAGCGCGAGCAGGGCCTCGAACCCATCGCGCTCACCTTCGAGCCAGCCGAGCGCCTCGCCGACCGTCGCGCTGCCGCCCCGCTCGCCCAGGCCTCGGCGCAGGATTTCCCGGCTCCTGCGCGACGGCACCCGTCCGGCATGGGCCGCGATCAGCCGGGCGGTGCCGAGGCGCGGTTCACGGTCGACGACAGCCTCACCGACGAGGCGCAGCAGCGTTCCGCTGCGCCAGAGGCGCCGCTGCAGCCGCCGCAGCTCGACGATCACGCGCTCGCGCTCCGGCAGGCGAGCGGGCACCGCGATCAGGTGAATGACGCGACCGTCGGCGAGCCGCAGGCGACGCAGGACCAGCCCGCCGCTCGGGTCGAGGGCGGCGACGCGCGCGCGCAGCGTGGGATCGTGGGGCTTGACGGTCACCGGCAGGGCCTGGAGCACCCAGTCGAGGCGCTGAGCCAGCCCGGGTCGCCCCGCTGCCAGGCCGCCTTCGGTGCCGTGTCGTTCATGACGGGCCGATTCGAAGGGGCGGCCGATGCTCGGGGAGGGATGATCGACGATTGCCTGAGTAAAGCGGGTCACGGCGTGCCTCCAGCTGATGCGGTGGGGGTGGTGTCAGGCAGGATCAGGAAGGGTCAGCGAACGCGCTGCCAGACGCGGTCGTGGGCGTTGTCGCCGCGCAGCAAGCGCGCCGCGTTCATGAGCGACGAGACCGCGATCGGGGCACGGAGCTTCAGGAGGTGCGGACGCCTTCGCAACGGTCGCAGCAGGCCCTCGGTGACTAGCCGCCGCCGCTTGGCGGTCAGGCAGGTCTGGTTCCACCGCACCTCCGAGCGACGGGCGAGCGCGCCGGCCTCGATGACGACCCAGTCCCCCTCGACGACGGCGCGCGCCACGAGCTCCCTGTCGCTGAGGTCGTAGACCCGCGCGTTGCCCGAAGTGCCGCAACCCGCCGGTACGTCGGTGCGGTAGCCGGTGCGCACCGCCCGCACCGTGCCCGCAACGGATCGGTCTCGCGCAGCAGCGGTCTCGGGCGATCCTGAAGCCTGAACCTTCGGGTGACCGTTCGCGCCGCGCTGCTCCCGGCACGCCCGTCGCCGCGTCCGTCGGTTCATCCTGCGTTGCGGGTGCAGCAGGGGAAGGCCCGCCGCGGAGAACAGGTCCCGCAGGTCGGACAGCCAACGTCTTAGGTCGGTGAGTTGCGAGCTGCGCAGGGGCGGGATCTGATAGCGGTTTCGGACTTGGTATCGGCGCAGGCCCGCGATGCGTTGGCTCAGGAGACCCTCGACTGCTTCGGAGAGGTCGCGGCCGAGCACGCCGGCGTCGCGGCAGAGCACCACGACGACCGTGTGGATGCCCGGGAAGGGGGGCTCGACCTCGTGCCGGAGCAGGCGCCGGCCGGCATCGTCGGCGCGACCGACAAAGACGGGCGGGCCGGCGGGCTCGTGCGGAGGGGATCGCGACGCGTTTCGGGCACTGGGTCGGTTGGCGGTCGGTCGTCGGTGCCGCGGAGCGTCCCCACCATCATTCGGAAGCTAAGGCTGCGGTAGCCCGCGGCTCCCGATGACGGGCCAGGCGGCCCCCCTGATTCTCGCCGAGCCCAACTCGCGGGTCCGCCCAAAGCTCGTAATGCTGTCCAGTCTCGCCCGGCTCCAGCCGGTCCGGCCGGACCCAAGCGGGCGTTTGAAGCGAATTTGATCCCTGCGTGCACGGAGGCCTGGCGCCTGCCGGTCGCGCAGTCGTGACCGCTATCTCGGCGAGCCGCCCTCCGCTGGAAAGCCGGTCGGCGCATCGCCGAGGCGAGGAGGCTCTGCCACAAAAACTTGGCGCGGAGGCCTGGGGCAGTATCGCGCTGGCGAGGTGTGCCCGATTGGACGCTTTGCGGGGTGGCTGGGGGCTGACAGAGCAAGGATTCGCTCAAGCGCACACCCTTCCATGAACCGCGCTCGGCGTGAGCCGGGTTGACCGGGACCACGGACCGGCAACACGCCGAGCGCTTCAGTGAAATTCAAGCCAGTAGGACTGCTGATTACGACGTGATGTCGATCGCTGCGATCCGACCATCGGCGAAATCGAAGAACTCGACCGAGACAGCCCGCGTAGTGCCGTTTGTCCCAGCAAAGACGAGGCTGCCGTCGCTGTTGCGCGTCACCGCATAATCGGAGCGCCGACCGGCGAGCACCGCAACGTCCGTACCAAGGTCGCCCGAGATGAAGTTGTCCCCGAGATCGCCGTTGATGATATCGTCGCCACGTCCTGCGAAGATACTATCGTTCCCCTGGCCACCGAAGATTTTATCATTGCCGGAATTGCCGAAGATCAGGTCCTCTCCGGCGTTCCCGTAAAGAACATCGTTGCCATCTCCGCCAGAAAGGCTATCGTTGCCCTCGCCGCCGAGCTGAGTGTCGTTCCCAGCATCCCCGAAGAGCCGATCTTCGCCGAGGTTGCCATAGAGAACGTCGTCGCCATCTCCACCGGAGAGGCTATCGTTGCCCTGTCCTCCGAATTGGGTGTCATTCCCGGCATCTCCGGAGAGCCGATCCTCTCCGAGGTTGCCGAAGAGGACGTCGTTTTCGCGTCCACCGAAGAGGCTATCGTTGCCTTGCCCGCCGAACAGCGTGTCGTTCCCGGCATTCCCGAAGAGCGGATCCTCTCCGAGGTTACCGGACAGAACATCGTTGCCATCTCCGCCGAAGAGGCTGTCGTTGCCCTGTCCGCCGAGCTGGGTGTCGTTCCCAGCATCACCGTAGAGTAGATCCTCCCCGAAATCGCCGTAGAGAACGTCATCGCCCTCGCCCCCGAACAACGTGTCGTTGTCCATGCCGCCGAACGCCTGATCTCTGCCCGCGTCACCGCGGATCAGATCGGAGCCACGGTAGCCGAACAATACGTCGTCGCCTGTGCTGCCCAGCAGGGTATCAGCCGCTTGTGTCCCCTGAACCGTTGTCATCTTGCGTTGCTCACTTCCCCATCATGGCGGACCCTGGGCCAGCCATAAATTGTTCTCTTTCTGCTCCTGACGTTCTTGCGTGCTCCCGAGCACGTTGACGAACGCAGGACGCGGCGATCCGCTTCATACGGCTAGGGATGGATTTCAGTTCCAAGAAAATCGTCACGGCGCAACGGATTGCTGAGCGACGCGCGCTACCGCCCGCGTCTGGTCGACGCCAATCGCCTGATGGGTCGCTCCACCCGTCCAGAACGGCGTCCGCTTCGATCCAGCCTGTGCGTCCGAATCCGTTGCTGCGATAGCGTTGTAACATTCGGCGACGGTGCAGCCTGCGAGAGCGTCCTTTACGGGGCTCCTGAGATGGCTGTCCGCAGTGTGCGGCTGGCGCGCAGCATGACCATCACGTCCGCGTTGGCCAACTCGACCGAGTTTGGGCCGGCCGTGCAAGCCAGCAGGTAGACCCGCCACGATATGCCCGCCGATGTCTCCGACTCTGCGGGCCGACATCTCGTCGAGCAAGACCGTGCCGACACGCGTGAGAGCCTGGCCCAGGTGCTCCTCGACAGAGCCGAGGAAGCGGGCCGCGGTGATCGATCCTCGGAGAGCGCAGCCGTTGTCGGGCCACTCGCGCGCGCGCAGGCGGTGACCGGGATGATTTTTTTCTCGGTGGCCGCCTGCAATCGCCGTCCGCACGACTTTCGGTCGCAGCGCCGCGGTGTGGCCAGCGATCTCCTTCGCGTTCGATGGCCTGGGTGCTGTGTCAGTTCACAGACTGTGCACACCGCCCCCAACCGTGTTCCGCCATGCGGTCGCACAGTTCGTGCAGGAGCAGCGGATGCGGCGCGTGGTAGATCCGCCGGATCGGGTCAGCCTGTGCCCTCGATGACGTATGAGCGCTGATCGCCGCCCATCCACTCCACCGGCGTCCGGCGCTACGGCACGAACGCTTCGTCTTAGGCTGCCACCTTGGCAGGTCTGATCTCAAAGCGCCTTATCTGACGCGAGGCTCTAGGTCGTAGACTCATAAAGCTCGCAGCCGGACCCGCAGGGCTGCGAGCTTG
>NZ_LSIX01000763.1:0-23568 GCF_001556475.1 Methylobacterium sp. CCH5-D2
GGCCTGGGGCGGCGCAGGCGGCGGGGGAGCCGCGGGCGGCTCAGGCTCGGGATCCGGCTCGACGCTGATCGCGTCGAAATCGAGTTCTTCGACGCCGAAATCGAGCGGGTCGGGATCGAGCGGCGCGGGCTTGGAGGCCGGTGCGGGCTTTGACGCCGGTTCGGGCTTGGGCGCGGGCTCGGCGAACTCGGCGAGGTCGAGCACGTCGTCGGGCTCGGGCACCACGGTGGGTTTCGGGGCCGGCTCGGCGGGCTTGGCCGCCTGATCGTCGGCGATGATCCGCCGGATCGAGGCGAGGATCTCCTCCATCGAAGGCTCGTGCGCCTTCTCCGCCGTCTTGTCCTGAATCTTGGGGCTCGCTGCACTCATCCGGACGGCGCTCGGGAGGTGATCTGACGCCGATCGGTATCGGCCGGCGCCAGTATTTCACGCTTCGCTAACCGAACAAGCGCGTCCGGAGCACAGTCCAGCGGAAAACGCGCTTGTCCCCGCGGGTCTATCGGCCGTCCGGCGTGCCGACCCCGTACCAGAGATCCTTCACCTGATCGAAGTGCGTCTTGGGGCTGTAGAGCGCCACCGGCACCGCGGTGTAGCGCGCGGTCAGCCGGCCGATCGCCTGGACCACGCCGTAGGAGAAGATCACGCGGTCTCGCTGCGCCACGATGAGGTTCACGCGGGCGTTGAGCAGTTCCTGCTGGGCGTTCAGCACGTCGAGGGTGGTGCGCTGGCCGACGCGAGCCTCCTCGCGCACGCCGTTCAGCGCCACCTCGTTGGCCTGGACCTGAGCCTGCGAGGCGATGACGCGGGCCTTGGCCGCCTCGAGGTTGCCCCAGAAGCTGACGATCTGCGCGCGGATCTGGTCGCGCACGAACTCGGCCTGGATGCGGGTCTGGCCGACCGTCTCCTTGGCCTGCCGGATCTGGGCGTATTCCTGGCCGCCCTGATAGATCGGGATGGTCAGGCGGCCGAGGATCGAGGCGGCCACGCCCTGGGTGTTCGGAATCTGCTGGTCGTAGAATTGCTGCACCGAGCCCTGAACGCTGAGCTGGGGCGCGAGCGCGCCCTCCAGCACCTTCACCTGCGCCTCGGAGGCGTCGACGGCGTGGAGTGCCGAGAGGATCTGCGGATGCTCCTTGAGCCCGACCGCGATGGCCGCGTCGAGGCTCGCCGGCACGTAGCGGTCGAGCGGGCGGCCCGGCGCGAGCTGGCGCGGCTCGACGCCGATCACCTGCCGGTAGATGCCGATGCTGGTGCGCAGCTGCGACTCGGCCGCGCTCACCTCGGCGCGGGCGCCCGCGAGGCGGGCCTCCGCCTGGGCGACGTCGGTGCGGGTGACCTCGCCGACGTTGAAGCGGTCGCGGGTCTGGCGGAGCTGTTCCTCGAGAACCTCGACGTTGTTGCGGCGCAGCTCCAGTGTGGCGGTGTCCGAGAGCACGTTCATGTAGGCCTGGACGGCGCTGTACAGGGTGCTCAACTCGGTGAAGCGCAGGGTCTCGCGCTGGCTGTAGACGCCGGACTCGGCGCGCCGGGTGTTGTTGTCGGTCTGGAACCCGTTGAACAGGTTCTGGTTGATGGTGATGCCGGCGGAGGCGGGCTTGGTCAGGATCGCGATGTTCTGGCCGCCGCGCCCACCCGTGACGGCCTGCGTCGAGAGCGTGTTGCCCTCCGTCTGCGTGACGCCGGCCTGGACGTTGACGCCGACCGTCGGCCGGTAGCCCGACTGGGCGATGGCGACGTCCTCGTCGCGCACCCGTGTGAGCGCCCGGCTGGCGTTCAACTGCGGGTTGCCCGCGTAGGCCCTGGCGAGCGCGCTCTCCAGCGTTTCCGCCGAAGCGGCCCCGATGCCGACCACTCCCACCGACAAGCCGGCGGTGACGGCGAGGCCGGCCAGCCGGAACGCGGCACGCGTCTCAGGTGTACGTCTTCTCACGTCGAACAGCCCTTGCGGTTTCTCGATTGTCTCGGATGTCCGCCAACACGCGACGGCTGCGCGGTACTCTGCGCACACCCGATCAAGCCCGCCCTGGCTTGACCTTAATCGATGCTTGGCCACGAGGCCCAGACTGTCCGACGCCACACACCTGAATCTTGTCCGGGTGGCGTATAAAGGCGACAGTCCGCCTGCCTAGTCAGAAGGCGAAGCCAGCCTCTTCGGCGAAGGCCACGAGTGCCGGGAGGCTCGCATCGAAGATCGGCCGCGAGCCGAACGCGTCCCCCGCCCGGACGAACAGCGTCGCCTTGGCGGCGCGTTCGGGCCCGAACACGCAGACGAGACGGCCGCCGTCGGCGAGCTGGTCCAGCAGGGTCTGCGGCCGTACCTCGACGCGGCCGTTGACCAGTACGGCGTCGTACGGGGCACGCGCGGGAACGCCCGCCTCCAGCGGCCCCTCCACCACCTCGGCCTCGCCCGCGAGCCGCTCGCGCGCCCCGGCGGCGAGATCGGACGCCGGCTCCAGCACCGTCGCCGAGACCCCGAGGCGGGCCATGATCGCGGCCGCGTAGCCGTAGGCGCCGGCGACGTCGAGCGCCCGTGCTCCGGGCTTGAGGGCGAGCGCCTGGATCATCCTGGCGAGCACCATCGGGGCCGGCAGGCAGCGCGCGTCGGGCCCCGTCCCGCCGAAGCGAAGCGTCTGGTCGATATAGGCGAAGCCCTCGCGACCCTGCGGCACGAAGCGCTCCCGCGGGACCGAATCGAAGGCGTCCAGCACCGCGTTGTCGTTCACGTCGAACGTCCGCAGCTGGCAGTCGACCATCAGGCGTCGCGCCTGCGCGTAATCGAGCATGGGATCGTCTTTCCTCGACCCGGGGCGATGGCATCACGCGCCGACGCCGCACGGCGCAGCTTCCGGAGCACCGGGCTTTTCATGGATCGGAGGGCGAAACGCAAGATTAACCGCCGTGGTTAAGCGACGCCTCCACCCGATTCGCGGCGCCGTCCCGAAATCCGTCGGCGCAGCCTTCAACCGGCCGTTGTTGTCGCTGGCCCCGCTGGCGCAGTGCCCCGATGGCGGCCTAGGCTGTTGCGACGGTCCGATTCGCGACGTTTCGCGCGGCGAGGCCGTCCCAGAGAAGACGACCCATCGGAGGAACGCATGACAATCCCACGGCCGGGTTACGGCCGGGCGCTGGCCGCCGCACTCATCGCCGCACCGCTCGTCGCGGGGCCGGCCGCCGCGCAGGCGATCTCGGACGGGGCCGTGCGCATCGGCATCCTCAACGACCAGTCCGGCGTCTACGCCGAGTTCGGCGGCCGCTCCTCGATCGAGGCGGCCCGCATGGCGGTCGAGGATTTCGGCGGCTCCGTGAACGGCGCGCCGATCGAGTTGGTCTCGGCCGACCATCAGAACAAGCCGGACATCGCCTCCGGCATCGCGCGGCAATGGTACGACCGGGACAAGGTCGATGCCATCATGGAGCTGACCACCTCCTCGGTGGCGCTCGCCGTCCAGGGCCTCTCGAAGGAGAAGAAGCGGATCACCATCACGACGGGGGCCGCAACCAGCGACCTCACCGGCAAGCAGTGCTCGCCCTACGGCTACCACTGGGCCTACGACACCCGCGCGCTCGCGGTCGGCACCGGCGGCGCCCTGGTGCAGCAGGGCGGCAACACCTGGTTCATGCTCACCGCCGACTACGCCTTCGGCCACTCGCTGGAGGCCGAGATCACCCGCTACGTCACCTCGAAGGGGGGCAAGGTCGTCGGCTCCGTGCGCCATCCGCTGGCGGCGCAGGACTACTCCTCGTTCCTGCTCCAGGCTCAGGGGTCGGGCGCCAAGGTGATCGGTCTGGCCAATGCCGGGCTCGACACCTCCAACGCCATCAAGCAGGCGGCGGAGTACGGCATCACGCAAGGGGGGCAGCGCCTCGCGGCGCTGCTCTTCACCCTCGCCGAGGTGCACGGCCTCGGCCTGCAGGTCGCGCAGGGCCTGACGCTGACCGAGGGCTGGTACTGGGACCTCAACGACGAGACCCGCGCCTTCGGCCAGCGCTTCATGAAGCGCACCGGCAAGATGCCCAACATGATCCACACCGGGACCTACTCGGCGGTCCTGCAATATCTCAAGGCCGTGAAGGCGGCGGGCACCGACGAGACAGAGGCGGTCAACGCGAAGCTGCACGCCATGCCGGTCGACGACGTGTTCGCCAAGGGCGGCACGGTGCTGCCGAACGGCCGCATGGTGCACGACATGTACCTGTTCGAGGTGAAGAAGCCGGCCGAGTCGAAGAGCGAGTGGGACCTCTACCGGCTGCTCGCGACGATCCCGGGAGCCGAGGCCTACGCGAAGCCCGAGGAGAGCGGCTGCCCGCTGACCGCCGCGCGCACGCCCTGATCGCCATCTCGAAGTTGTGCAGAACTCGGTTTTTTCAACCGAGCCTTGCCGTATGTGAATGCGGCCGGTTGCGATGCACCTAAACTGGGGGCCAGTCGGGCGAGTTATCCCCCCTCTCGTCCGGCCGGCGCCGCCGACCGAATCTTTCCTCCCGATCGCTTTCGTGTCGGCGGCGCCCCCTTTCCGGTATCCGGCGCCGCCCCGGCGTCCTCATGCCTCGGCGGAATCGCCCTCGATTCCCTGCCGCTCCGGGTTGATCTGGGCGAGCGCACGTTTGGCCGCCTCGAGGGGGTGCTCCGATTCGATCCGCACCGCCTTCAGGTCCGGGCTCTTGTAGACGGTCACGATGGTGTCCATCACCTCGGTGAGCGTCGTGCGCTTGTCCTCGGGGGCGGCGATCAGGAGCTGCAGGCCCCAGGCGCCGTAGAGATCGACCAGCGCCTGGCTGTTGCGCACGTCGAGCTTCGAGAAGGCCTCGTCGAGGAGGCAGAGGCCGAGCCCCGGATTCTCGTCGCCCGGCCGGTCCCCCGGGTAGTAGGCGCTGGCGAGCGAGGCCGCGATCGCCACGTAGAAGGGCGCCTGCGCCTCGCCGCCGGAGCCGCGCAGCGCCCGGCTCGACATGGTGGTGCGCGAGCCGTCCCGCCCCTTCATCCCGATCTCGTACACGAAGTAGTTGCGGTAGTCGGCGAGCCGCGCCGCGTCCTCGGCGCCGCCGATCAGCGCCTGGATCTCTTCCAGCGCCGCCGCCATCGCGCCGCCCTCCTCCGAGACGAGGAGCGCCTGGGCGGCGTCGGCCGAGCGCGCGACCTCGGTGGCCAGCGCGTGCACCGCCGCGTAGCGCCGATCGACCGCCGCCTCGAAGGCGTAGGTCTGGCCGGTAAAGCTGCGCGAGGCGAGGCGTTCGTTCAGCGCGTCGAGCCGGGCCTGGACGCGCTCGAACTTGTCGGCCAGCCGCGTCAACAGGTCCTCGGTCATCAGGCGGCGCATCTCGCCCTCGGCCCGCTCGGCCTGGGCGCGGTAGCGGCGCAGCTCGTGCCCGGCCACCGCGTCGTGCTCCCGCTTGGCGAAGTCGTAGCCGAGGCTCGCTGGGGCCTCGCCGGACCCGAGCGGGTTCGCGATGCGCCACTGCGCGCAGTACTCGGTGAGGTCGCGCTCGGCCGCGCGTCCCTGCGCGCGGGCGGTCTCGGCCGACTCGCGGGCGAGCGTGCGCTCGGTCGCTGCCCGCGCGCTCATCGCCTTGCCGTCGAGACCGGCGAGATCCCGGCGTACGGCCGTGACGCCCGAGAAATCCGGCGGGGTCTCGCGCAGCAGGCGCACCCGCATCGCGTCGCCCGTGCCGAGTCGGCTGATCGCGCCGCGGCGGGCGCTGAGCGCCGCGCGCGCTGCCTCCCGAGCCGAGCCCTGGCGCGCCTTCAGCGCCGCCTCGTCGGCGAGCAGGCGGTCGAGCTTCGGCTCGAGCTCCTCGGAGAGTTCGCGGAGGTAGGCGACGCGCTCGGCGTTGAGCGCCTTGATCTCGGCCTCGATCCCGCCCGCATCCTGCTTCGAGAGGGTCTCGCGCTCGGTCGCGAGCGTCCTGCGCCGCCCCTCCAGGCCATCGACCTCGGCGCGGAGCGTATAGACGTCTTCCAGCCCGCGCTCGATGCGGGCGCGGATCGTGGCCGCCGTGCGGGCGGCCTCGCGCAGGACCACCGCCTCGTTGCGCAGGCGCCGCGCCTCCGCCACCGCCGCCTCGTGCTGTCGTCGGCTGTCGGCGGTCGGGCCCCGCTGGCCGCGGGTCATCAGGAGGTCGACCGAGCGCGTCACCGTGTAGGCCATGCCCGCGGTGGTGCGGCCGGAGGGCGCCACGGCGCGGCTCAAGTGCTTGAGTTCGGCATCGTTCTTGGCGAGGTCGTAGCCGCCGAGCCGGACGCCCAGAAAGGCCTCGGCATGCGGGTCCTGCGTCTCGATCACCGCCATGGGCCCGTCGTCGTAGCGGCGCGGCCGCTGGCGGGCGGTGTCGGTGGTCTTGACGAGGATGCAGCGACTGAAACGGTCGCGGTTCTGCTGCAGCACCGCGAAGGCGTCGTCGACGAGATGCGGCTCGACCACCAGAGCCTCGCGGGCGCGGCCGAGCAGGCCTTCGAGCGCCTGTCCCCAGACCGGATCGACGATCTCGGCGAGCTCGCAGATCGGCGTGGCGTCGATGCCGCGGCGGGCGAGCTCGTTGCGGAACGCCACCGTGTCGGAGGAGAGGCGCGCGGCCGATCCCGAGACCGGCGCGGGGGCGGTGCGCTCGGCCTCCGCCTCCTTGGCGCGGGCACGCAGGCCCGTATCCTCGGCGGCGCGCTCCAAGACCTCCTCGAAGGGCCCGAGGCGACCGAGGCGCTCGACCAGGCTCGCCAGCGGCCCGTCGGCGCGCAGGAGATCGGGCAGCGGTGCCTCCTTGCGCAGGCCGGAGCGGGCGCAGGCCTCGGCGAGCGCGGCGGCGTCCGGCGCGCCCGCGCGCAGCAGCGGGGCGACGGGCTGGAGCTTGCCCATCTGCAGGACGAGCCCGACCAGGTCGGTGGCCCGCAGCGTGAGGTCGCGCCGGTCGCGATCCAGCATCGAGAGGCCGAGCGTCGATGCGGCGAGCCGGCCCTCCGCGGCCTGGGCCGCCACGAGCGCCTTCTTCTCGGCGATCTCCGCGTCGATGTCGCGCACGAAGCCGCGGCTCGACGCGACGCTCTCGCGGGCGATGCGCAGCGCGTCGGCGCCCTCCGAGAGCCGCGTGCGGATGGCCAGAACATCGACGCAGCGGCGGCGCAGCTCGATGCTGGCCGCGCGCGCCTCGTGGATCACCGCGGCCAGCACCGCGTCGCCCCAGGCCTCGTAGCGCCCGAGCAGGCGGCGCAGGCGGCCGAGCTTCAGCTCGAGCTCGGCGATCGTGTCGAGGAGGGCCCGCCAGTTCTCGACGGACTGGCGCACGCGCGCCACGTCGAGGGGCTCGGCGTCGAGCACGAAGGCGCGCACGAAGGCGCTGGTGTCGAAGATCGGCTTGAACGCCACCGCGTTGGCGAAACTGCGCAGGAAGTGGCGCGGGTCGGGCACCGGCGCGCCCTCGCGCAGGGTCGCCAGCAGCTCCGCGGTGAAGCGCTCGCCCGAGGAGCGGAACTCCTCGAAGCTCTCCGAGCGGCGGCGCAGGTCCGCGGCGATCTCGCTCCAGGGTGCGGTGTAGCTGCCCTCCCCGTTCTGGCGAGCGTAGTCGGCGATCTCGAAGCGGTGCCCGGTCGCGATGAAGCGCGACAGCACGGTCTCGCGGCTCTCGCCCGCGCGCGCGGCGAGGGCCAGCCCGACCGAGACCACGCGGCCCGTGTGCTCGTTCTCGAAGACGAGGACCAGCACGGTCTCGCAGGCCTCGCGGGTCGGGCGCCCACCCTCGGCGGGGTCGCTGATCCAGCCGAGGCAGTAGTCGCGCACCGTCCGCGCGCTTCGGCCCGAGGCCGAGGCGTTAAGCGCGAGACGGCTCGCGTTGTTGCCGGCCAGCACCGTGCCGACCGCGTCGAAGATCGTGGACTTGCCGGCCCCCGTGGGGCCGACGAGCGCCGTCGCGCCGCGCACGCGGATCTGCTCGCGGCGGATGAGGTACCAGTTCGAGATCGCGATGTCGGTGAGGCGGTACACCCGGTCTTGCCATAGCGGGGGTTGGGGAAGCGTGGCGCCCTGTGCGGGCAGATCGCGGCGGATGCAAGCCGCCGGGGCCTCACTCTCCACCGTCGCCCGCGCCGTCCGCTGCGTTGGCCCAGGCCTCGATCCGCTCGAGCCAGCCGTCGGAGGCCAGCACCAGGATGCCCGGCAGGACCATGACAGGCGTCACCCGCTCGGCCCGGTCGCGCTCGCCGAGCCGCACGCCGCCGCGGCGGGCGAACAGGCGCAGGGTCTCGATCAGCCGGGCCTCGTCAGGCGGCTCGGAGCGGGCGGCGGTGCGGATCGACTCGACGAGGTCGTCGGTGGTGATCTCGACGATGCCGTCCGTCGAGATGCGGTGGTCGCGCACGCCCTCCTCGTAGGCGAGCCGAAGCGCCAGCAGCACCAGGGTCTCGTCCTTGCGCAGGCGCTCGGAGACGATGTCGTGGCGCGCGGCGTCCACCGGCAGGGTCAGCGAGACCATCTGGTCCCGGTGCGAGACCGCCATCTGGTAGCCGAGGCAGGCGAAGTAGTCGGTGAAGAAGGGCTGGTAGTGCCGCGCCAGCTCGTAGGATCGGCCGATGCCGGGCGTGCCGGAATAGATCACCTGCGCCTTCAAGAGCACTTGGAGTGCGCGCGACAGCTCCTCCGCGTCCGGGGCGCGGCTTCCCGGCGGAGGCGGCTCGTCGCCGTCGATGATGGCGCGGAAGGGCTCTAACATGGTCGGGTCGGCGGTGGGCTCGCGGGGCGTGGCGGTCGGCGCGCTCCCTCTCCCACAGGCCGGCGCGCAGGGATACCCGGCGGGACGATGCGGCGCGGCACGCTCGAACCTGCTAGGCCCCTCGCCCATGACCGTCCCGGCCGACACCCTCCACGCGCTCCGCCGCGGCGACCTCGCGGGCGCGCGGGTCCTGCGGCTGCCCCCGGGCCTCGCGGCCGTCCCGCCGGAGGTCTTCGGCCTCGCGGACACCCTCGAACTGCTCGACATCGGCGGCAGCACGCTCGGCGACCTGCCGCACGACCTCCCGCGCCTCCGGAACCTGCGGGTGCTGTTCTGCTCGGGTGGGCGGTTCGTACGCCTGCCGCCGGTGCTCGGCGACTGCCCGGCGCTCGAACAGGTCGGCTGCCGCGGCGCGGGTGTGCGGGAGGTCCCGGCCGAGGCGCTTCCGCCGCGTCTGCGCTGGCTCACGCTGACGGACAACGCGATCGAGACCCTGCCCGCCGCTCTCGGCGAGCGGCCGATGCTGCAGAAGCTGATGCTCTCCGGCAACCGGCTCGACGCCCTGCCCGACAGCCTCGCGGGCGCGCCGAGCCTCGAACTGCTGCGCGTCGCCGCCAACCGCTTCGCCGCACCCCCGCCCTGGCTCGGCGCCCTGCCGCGGCTCGCCTGGCTCGCCTGCGCCGGCAACCCGTTCGAGCCGCACCTGCCGCCCGCGCGGATGCCCGACGTGCCGTGGGAAGACCTCGAACCCGGCGCGCTGCTGGGCGAAGGCGCCTCGGGCCGGATCCACGCCGCCCGCTGGCGCCGCCCGGACGCGGTGCGCGAGGTCGCCGTGAAGCTGTTCCGGGGCACGATGACGAGCGACGGCCTGCCCGAGCGCGAGATGGCGGCCTGCCTCGCGGCCGGCGCCCACCCGAACCTCACCGGCGGCCTCGGCCGGCTCGTCGGCCACCCGGAGGGTGCGGACGGGCTGCTGATGCCGCTCCTGCCCGCCGGGTGGCGGGCGCTCGCCGGCCCGCCGAGCCTCGCGAGCTGCAGCCGGGACGTCTACGACCCCGCGCTGCGTCTCACGCCGGAGGTCGCACTCCGCCTCGCGCGCGCCGCCGCCGCGGGGGCGGCGCATCTCCACGCGCGCGGCCTGATGCACGGCGACCTCTACGCCCACAACCTGCTCTGGGACGGGGCGTCGGGCGCGGCCGTGCTCAGCGATTTCGGCGCGGCCTGTGCCCTGGCGGCGGGGGAGACCGGCGACGCCTTCCGGCGGGTCGAGGTGCGGGCCTGGGGGCTGCTGCTCGGCGAGATTCTCGACCGCTGCGATCCGGTGCCCGCGGAGATGGCGGCCCTGCGCGCGCTGGAGCGGGCCTGCGTTCAGCCGGATGTCGGCGCGCGGCCGCTGATGGCGGAGGTGGTGGAGGCGCTCGACCGGGTCGGGACACCGGAGGCTGGCTGATCGGTCCGGGGCGGCGGACCGCGTCTCCCCGCAGGCAGGGAGAGGGCATTCCGGGATTCCTACGGCCGAAACGTCTTCAACGCCGCGCGCAGAGCGCCAGCGCCGGGCCGTTCACGTGGTCCGGCTCGTCGAAGTCGATCGTCACGGCGAAGCCGCGGTCGCGGAAGTAGGCGAGCAGGCTGTCGCGCTCCAGCCAGACCGCGTGGCTCTCCCCGCCCCCGCTGAAGCCCTGCCAGGACTTGGCGACGACCGGGTAGAGCCGACGCGCCCCGCGATAGGGCGTGCCGCCGATCGGCAGCGGCGGCCAGAACAGGGCGCGGTCGGCGCGCGTCGCCACGATGTCGGCCTGATGGACGTGCGTCCAGAGGAAGACCCGGTCGGTGCGCGCCGTGATCAGGTCGAGGAGCCGCAGCGGCTCGGCCATGTGGTAGAGCACGCCGCAGGCGATCACCGCGTCGAACCGCCCGCAGGTCTCCAGATAGGGCAGGAAGCTGCCGAGCTTGAACCGGGTCCGGGTGAGGCCGAAGAGCTCCTTCACGCACAGGCATTTGAGGAAGGCGCGCGGGTTCGCCTCGATCGAGGTGACCGAGCGGGCGCCGAGGCCCTCCAGCAGCGTGGCGTGCGCGCCCTCCAGGGGCCCGAGTTCCAGCACGTCGAGATCCGCGAAGGGGCCGATCAGCCCGTTCGCCCAGTGGAGGCGGTGATCGGCGAAGAGTTCCGCGTGGCCGGGCTCGGCCACGAGATCGCCCGGCATCCGCGAGGACCACTCGCCCTGGAACAGATCGACGATGTTCTGGTCGGACGGGCCGACGTCCAGAAGCTTCGATTCGATGGCCATGATGGATCCCGCGCAGAGCCGGCGCGCCGGCTGCCCGTCGTCTAGAGACGAACGCGCCCGAGGACCAGCCGAGGGCCAGATGGCGGATCAGGAGGCCGAGAGGTGCCGGGCGCCGAGGTCGCAGCGCTGCGGGCCGCTGCCGTCGAGATAGGTCGGCCGCACCTGCCCACCCCGCGCCTCGCAGTGGCGACGGAACTCGCCTTCGGGTCGGTGGAAGCTCCAGATCATCACCATCGGCAGCACCATCACGAGGCAGACGCTGCCGATCACCAGGGCGGCCGCCAGCGCGCTGCCGCGCATCGGTTCGGGCGGCACGGGCCGCTCTGGGGGCAGCGGCGCCAGGAAGGCCAGGGTGAGCCCGAACCAGTCGAGAGCGCTCATCCGCCGCTCCGCTCGCGTGAGGCGCCCGCCAGTCCGGGCGCCCCCGCATCCTACAACCGGGCGAGCCCGCTTGCGAGGCTCGCCCGGCGCGCGGGATGGTCGCGCCGGGCCCTCCTTAGGCCCGGCCGCCGATCTGCGCGCGGTGCTCCTCGCCCGCCTCCGCGTCCCGGACGGCGCCGGCCCGGGTCCGCCAGAGGCTGTAGGCGACGCCGCCCACGAGCAGCACCAGCGTGACCACGAGCGAGACCCAGGCCGGCACGTGGACCAGCTCGAACGTGTCGGCGACCACGATCTTGGCGCCGATGAAGATGAGGATCAGGGCGAGCGCGGTCTTCAGGTAGGCGAAGCGGTCCACCATCGCGGCGAGCGCGAAGTAGAGGGCGCGCAGGCCCAGGATGGCGAAGATGTTCGAGGTGTAGACGATGTAGGTGTCGGTGGTGATCGCGAAGATCGCCGGCACGCTGTCCACGGCGAAGAGCACGTCGGCGGCGTTGACCAGCACCAGCGCGAAGGCCATCGGCGTCAGGAAGGTGGCGAGCCGGCCCGTCTTCGGGTCGGTCTTGCGCACGAGAAAGCGCTGGCCGTGCAGCTCCGGCGTCACCCGCAGCCAGCGCTGGAGGAAGCGCACCATGGCGCTGTCGCGGATGTCGCCCTCCTCCTGCTCGCGGGAGAGCAGCATCTTGAGGCCGGCATAGATCAGGAAGGCTGCGAAGATCGAGAGGACCCAGTGGGCCTCGTTCACCAGGGCGGCGCCGAGCCCGATCATCAGGCCGCGCAGCAGCACAGCGGCGAGGATGCCCCAGACCAGGACGCGGTGCTGGGCCGCCCGGGGGATGCCCAGCGCGGTCAGGATCACCGCGATCACGAAGACGTTGTCCATCGACAGCGACTTCTCGATCACGAGGCCGGTGACGTATTCCTGCGCCGCCTGGGGACCGATGTACCACCAGATCCAGCCGCCGAAGGCAAGGCCGAGACCGAAATAGAAGGCCGTGAGGAGAAGGCTCTCCTTCACGCCGATCTCGTGATTCCTGTCGCGGTGCAGCAGGCCGAGATCGAAGGCGAGCAGGCCGGCGACGAGGGCGTGGAAGCCGATCCACATCCAGATCGGCTTGCCGAGCCACGCGTAGGTGAGGACGTCCATCATGGGGGCGCGATGCTCCTGGCGAGAGGGCATCGGCTCCGACATCACGGGAGCATGAGGACGCATCCCGCCAGAGGGGCCCGCAGCCGATCGTCGCGAGGTGGGGGGCCCACCCGGACGATTCAAGGACGCGCCCGCGCTTGACAGGCGGCCTCTCCGCCGCCTCTTCCCGGGCGCATGTCCAGGGAGACGAAGAGACACGACCTCGCCGTGGTGGGCGGCGGCCCGGCGGGCCTCGCCGCGGCCGAGCGGCTGGCCGAGGCCGGCCACACGGTCACGGTCCACGAGCGCATGCCCTCGGTGGCGCGCCGTCTGCTGATCGCGGGCCGCGGCGGGCTGAACCTGACCCACGGCGAGGCGCTGCCCGATTTCCTGGCCCGCTACCACCCGGCCGGCAGCCTGGAGGCCGCCATCCGGGCCTTCCCGCCGGAGGCCCTGCGGGCGTGGTGCGAGGGGCTCGGCCAGCCGACCTTCGTCGGGTCGAGCGGGCGCGTCTTCCCAAAGGTCTTCAAGGCCTCGCCGCTGCTGCGGGCCTGGCTCGCGCGGCTCGATCGCCTCGGCGTCCGCGTCCGCACCCGCCACCGGCTGGCCGGCATCGAGGGTCGGACGCTCGTCATCGACACGCCGGAGGGGCAGGTGCGCCACGCGCCCGCCGCCGCGCTCCTCGCGCTCGGCGGCGCGAGCTGGCCGCGGCTCGGCTCGGACGGGTCCTGGGTCGGGCTGCTCGAAGGGCTCGGCGTGCCGGTGGCCCCCTTGCGCCCGGCCAATGTCGGGTTCCGGGTGGCGTGGTCCGAGATCTTTCGTGCCCGCTTCGCGGGCGAGCCGGTCAAGCGCGTCGCCCTCTCGGCGAGCGGCCGGCGGGTCCTCGGCGAGATGGTTGTGACTGAAACGGGGATCGAGGGCGGCGCGGTCTACGCGCTCGGGCGCGTCCTGCGGGAGGGGGCGGAGGCCGACGGGTCGGCCACGCTCGCGCTCGACCTGCGGCCGGACCTCGCGGAGGCGGATCTCACCGCGCGCCTCGCGCGGTCACGACCCGGCGAATCCGCTGCGAGTCGCCTGCGCAAGGCTGCCGGCCTCGCGCCGGTCGCTGCCGGGCTGCTGCGAGAATCCGAGGGTGGGCCGCTGCCCGCCGAGCCGGCGGCACTCGCCGCCCGGATCAAGGCGGCGCGCCTCACCCTCGCGGGACCCGAGCCGATCGCGCGGGCGATCTCGACGGCGGGCGGCCTTCAGGGCATCGATGCGCGCTTCATGCTGCCGGGGCGACCCGGCCTGTTCGCGGCCGGCGAGATGCTCGACTGGGAGGCTCCGACCGGCGGCTACCTGCTGCAGGGCGCCTTCGCCTCCGGCCGCGCGGCCGCGGAGGGCATGCTCGGCTGGCTGGCGGAGGTTGGCGACAGGGACGGAGGCGCGGCATGATCCCCTGGGTCCACATCGACACGGGAACGATCCCGAACGGCGGCGGCACGCTGCGGCTGATGCGGCGGGGGCACGAATTCTCGATCCAGCTCGGCCAGAACGAGCTGATGAACAGCCGTCTCAGCGGCTCCGAGGAGGCGTTGGCGCAGCTTGCCTGCGAGCAGCTCGGCGGCGCCCCGGCCCCGCGCATCCTCATCGGCGGGCTCGGCATGGGCTTCACCCTGCGGGCCGCGCTCAAGGCCCTGCCCGAGACCGCCCGGGTGGACGTGGCCGAACTCGTGCCCGCCGTCGCCGACTGGGCGCGCGGCCCGCTGGCCGAGGTATTCGGCGGCATCCTGGACGATCCGCGAGTGCGCCTCCTCCAGACGGATGTCGCCGCCCCGATCGCCGCCGCGCGGGCGGCCTACGACGCGATCCTGCTCGATGTGGACAACGGGCCGGACGGCCTGACCCATCCGGGCAACGACCGCCTCTACGACCACGCCGGCCTCGGCCGCGCCCGCGCGGCGCTGCGGCCGGGCGGCGTGCTCGCCGTCTGGTCCGCGCACCCGGACGCGGCCTTCACGCGGCGGTTGCGGGATGCGGGCTTCGTGGTCGAGGAGGTGCCGGCGCGGGCCAACGGCCGGCGCGGCGGGGCGCGCCACCGGATCTGGCTGGCGACGCGGCCGGGCGGGGCGCGCTGACGCCCCGATTCCCCGGGATGAGATCCAAGCAAGCCGGGAGCAGCGCATGTCGACCGCCGAGCTGAGACGCCACGGCATCGCCATCAAGGGCAACGTCACCATCAACGGCGAACTTGCTCTATGAGCGGCCGGTCGTGCTCTGGCACGGCGTCCGCATCAGCCGCTGCCGGATCGGGGCGTATTCCTATATCGGCATGGGTACCGACGCCCTCGTCGCCGAGATCGGGCGCTACTGCAGCGTCGGCGACACGGTCCGGCTCGGCCTGACCCAGCACCCGACCGACCACCTGCTGACGAGCCCCGTCTCCTACAAGAACGTCTTCGACTTCCACGCGGTCTACACGCCGCACGATGCGTGGGACGAGATCCGCCCGGTCCATCTCGGGCACGATGTCTGGATCGGCGCCGGCGCCACCGTGCTCGGCGGCGCGCGTCGGGACTGGGGCCGTGGTGGCCGCCCGCGCGGTCGTCACGCGCGACGTGCCCCCGTACACGATCGTGGGCGGGATCCCGGCGCGGCCGATCCGCAAACGCTTCGACGACCGCACGATCGCACGCCTGCTCGCCCTCGCCCCCTGGCGCTACGACCTCCCGACGTGGTGGGCGCAGAACCCGGCGGCGCCGAAGGGCAAGCTCACGGACGAGGCGCTGTCGGCCCTGGAGGCGGCGGTCGCGGCCGGCACCGTCCCGGAACTGCCCGACCAGCCCTCGACCCTGACGCAGCGGGAGGGGGCCTGGGTGGTGCTGTGAGGGCGGCCCGTGGGGATCCGGCTCAGAGTCGGCCGCAGATCCCCACCATGCCGACGGCCTCGCTCGGGCAGGTCGCGCCGGGCGCGCCCTCCCCGCCCGTGAAGGCCGGTGCGCCAGCCTTCAGGCAGTAGGCTGAGACGAGGATCTCGCCGCGCTCGCACGAGACGCTGCACCCGCCCGAGCCGCAGGACTCGGCGCGGACCGCCCGCAGGGGCGCGCTCGCCGCCGGACCGGCCGGGCCGGGCGCGCCGGCGATGCCCGCCGGCCCCCGCGGCCCGGGCTCGCCCTTCGGACCCGTGTCTCCCTTCGGACCCGTGTCTCCCTTGGGACCCGCATCACCCTTGGGACCGGTATCACCCTTGGGGCCCGGGGCTCCGGCCTGACCCTGAGGACCGATGGGCCCGGCGATTCCCGCCGGACCTGCGGGGCCGGCTTCGCCCCGCTCGCCCTTCGGACCCGTCTCCCCCTGGGGACCCTGCGCCCCGGCCTGACCCATCGGACCCGCATCGCCCTTCGGACCCGCCTGGCCCTCGGGCGCGCAGTTGGCGATCACCGCCTCGCGCTCGTCCTCGTCGCTCTTCAGGCTGACCACGCAGGAGCCCGGCCGGTAGGGTAGCCGGAAGACGAAGCGGCCGCGCCGGTCGGCCTGGATCGAGATGTCCTCGTCCATCACCACGATCGCGTTCGGCTTGCGCACCGAGCCCGAGATGCGTAGGTCCCCGGCCTCGATGCGGGCATCGTAGACCATGATCGGCTGGCTCGCCGGCCGCGGCGCCGGGCGGGTTGCCGCACCTCTGCGCTGCTGGGTGGCATCCTGGGCCGATACGGCTCCCGCGGCCAGGAAGCCTGGCGCCAGGACCAGGGTCGCCATGAGGGCGATCGCGCGCGTCGGACCCAGGCCAGAACCCATCTGTCGTTTCCCCCCGCCGGTCGATCCGGCGGCGGGACATTGGCGGAGCGGTCACGCTGCGGTCAACCCGGAATGGCGCGACTCGCCATCCCCGCAATCCACAGCTGTCCACAGGCTAAGTGCCTGATGAATCGCACGCGTCCGGCATAGTGCACGATCGGTGCCTTTATGTTCTTCGTTCGTTCAGTGGCCGAAGCAATCGCGTGGCTGCTTCCGGCCGGCGGGTTTGAAGAGCTGGCGCGACGCATCGGACCGGGGGGCGGCCCGCTCCAGCACGTCTCCCTCAGGGCTCGGCTCTCTCGTCACATCCTGCCGCGCGCATCGCGGCGCCGCCAGCCCGGCACGCGCCGCCCGAGGATGTCCCCGGCCCTGCCCTTCCGCAGTCCGGTCATCGACGCGTGTCTGCCCGGCGGGCTCGGGCTCGCCCGGCTCCACGAGGTTGCGCCGGAAGCGCCCGGCGCGAAGGACCGACACCGCGTTCCACCAGGGCCGCCGGCGCAACCATCGATACCCGGTCGCCCGACCGAGGGCCCGGAGCGGATCGGCCTCGAATGGTGGCGCCCCGGCGCCGCCGGGATATGGGAGAAGGGTGCGGTGCGGTTCTCGCCCGAACCGGAAATTGCGGCTGGCTTCTCGGCCAGACCGGAGGAAGGCGGATCCTGCGACCACAGCCGCGAAAAGGCGCTTGCGCCGGCTTCCAAACGAACATAAAGATATCTTTATGTCTCTCGAACGCGCGCAGGCGCCCGCCGCAGTCTCGTTCCCTCACGCGCTCGGCGTGCTCCGCGCCGCGGCCGAGGAGACGCGCCTGCGCATCCTGGCGCTGCTGGCCGAGGGCGAGCTCTCGGTCTCCGACCTCACCGACATCCTGGGCCAGTCGCAGCCGCGCATCTCGCGCCACCTCAAGCTCTTGGTCGAGGCGGGCCTGGTCGAGCGCCACCGCGAGGGCGCCTGGGCCTTCTTTCGCCTCTGCGAGACTCGCGCCGGCCTCGTCGATCCGCTGATCGCCGGGCTGGAGCGCGCCGGCCCGCCGCTCTCCGAGGACCGGGCCCGGCTCGACGGTGTGCGCGCGCAGCGCGCGGACGCCGCACAGACCTTCTTCGCCCGGCTCGCGCCCAAATGGGACGAGCTGCGCTCGCTGCACGTGCCGGAGGCCACCGTCGAGGCGGCGGTGCTCGACACGCTGGGCCAGCGCCCGATCCGCAACCTGATCGACCTCGGCACCGGAACCGGCCGGATGCTCGGTCTGCTCGCGCCCAGGGCCGAGCGGGCGACCGGGCTCGATTCGAGCCACGCCATGCTGTCGGTCGCCCGCGCCAACCTGGAGCGCGCAGGCCTCGCCCGGGTCGATCTGCGCCAGGGCGACATCCACGCCCCGCCCTTCGCCCGGGCGAGCTTCGACCTCGTGGTGGTTCATCAGGTGCTGCACTACCTCGATGACCCGGCGCGCGCGCTGCGCGAGGCCGCCCGCCTCGTGGCCCCGGGCGGGCGTCTGCTCGTGGTGGATTTCGCGCCGCACGACCTCGAGTTCCTGCGCGAGTCGCAGGCCCACCGGCGCCTCGGCTTCGCGGCCGATCAGGTCTCCGGCTGGCTCAGCGAGGCGGGTCTCGGCGGGATCGCGACCCGCGACCTCGCCCCGGCCGAGCAGGGCCAGCTCACCGTCACGCTCTGGCTCGCCCAGGACGACGCGCGCCCCCCATTGGAGACGACGCCCGCCCTCGCCCGCGCCGTCGCCTGAACCGCTTTCCGACACACGTCCGAACCGACGACATAGAGGACGCCTCCATGCCCACCGCCTCCCACCATCGCGCCAGCCGCGACGGCTACCGCCCGATCCGCGTCTCGATCGAGTTCTTCCCCCCGAAGACCGAGGAGATGGAGACGATCCTCTGGTCCTCGATCGAGCGGCTCGCGCCGCTCCAGCCGAAATTCGTCTCCGTGACCTACGGCGCCGGCGGCTCGACCCGCGAGCGCACGCACAACACCGTCGCCCGCATGGTGCGCGAGACCGGCCTGAAGCCCGCCGCCCACCTCACCTGCGTCGACGCGACGAAGGAGGAGGTCGACGCGGTGGTGCAGTCCTACTGGGACGCGGGCGTGCGCCACATCGTGGCGCTGCGCGGCGACCCGGCCGAGGGCGTCGGCCATGCCTACCGGCCCCATCCCGGCGGCTACGCCACGACCGCGGAGCTCGTGGCCGGCATCAAGCGCATCGGAGACTTCCAGGTCTCGGTCTCGGCCTATCCGGAGAAGCATCCGGAGGCCGCGAGCCTGGAGGCCGACATCGACGCCCTGAAGGCCAAGGTCGATGCCGGGGCCGACCAGGCGATCACCCAGTTCTTCTTCGAGAACGAGACCTACCTGCGCTACCGCGACAAGGTGCGAGCGGCGGGCATCGAGATCCCGATCCTTCCGGGCATCCTGCCGGTGCAGAACTTCAAGGCGGCGGCCAACTTCGCCCGCCGGGCCGGCGCCTCGGTGCCCTACTGGCTGGCCGCGCGCTTCGAGGGTTTGGAGAACGACGTCGAGACCCGCCGCCTCGTCGCGGCCGCGGTGGCGGCCGAGCAGGTCATCGACCTCGTGGACGAGGGCGTGCAGGACTTCCACTTCTACTCGATGAACCGCTCCGACCTCGTCTACGCGATCTGCCACCTGCTCGGCCTGCGCGGGCAGGCGCCGAAGGCGGCTACCGCCAAGGCCGCCTGATCGCCCGCGACCGCCGCCCCTGGCGACTGCCGCCCCTGACTTCATCCTCGGTTCGGTGCATATCCGCGCCGGACGATCGAGAAAGCTGACATGACCGACTTCGCTCCCGTCGACGGCACCGAGATCGAGCGCGCGCTGCGCCAGCGCGCGTCCGAGAAGATCCTCGTCCTCGACGGGGCGATGGGCACGGTGATCCAGCGCCTGAAGTTCACGGAAGAGGACTTTCGCGGGACGCGCTTCACGGACCACGCGCACGACCAGCGGGGCAACAACGACCTGCTGATCCTGACGCAGCCCGACGCGATCCGGCAGATCCACCTCGACTATTTCCTGGCCGGCGCCGACGTCTGCGAGACCAACACCTTCTCCGGCACCACGATCGCCCAGGCCGATTACGGCATGGAATCGATCATCCACGAGCTGAACGCCGAGGGTGCGCGGCTCGCCCGCGAGGCGGCCAAGCTCGCGGAAGAGAAGGACGGCCGCCGCCGGTTCGTCGCGGGCGCCATCGGCCCGACGAACCGCACGCTCTCGATCTCGCCGGACGTGAACAATCCCGGCTACCGGGCCGTGACCTTCGATCAGGTCCGCCAAGCCTATGTCGAGCAGGTGCGCGGCCTGATCGCGGGCGGCGCCGAGCTGATCCTGATCGAGACGATCTTCGACACGCTGAACGCCAAGGCGGCCGTGGCGGCGGCGTGGCACGTCTTCGACGAGACCGGCATCCGCCTGCCGATCCAGATCTCGGGCACCATCACCGACCTGTCCGGCCGCACGCTCTCGGGCCAGACGCCGGCCGCGTTCTGGAACTCGCTTCGCCACGCCGATCCGCTGACCTTCGGCTTGAACTGCGCGCTCGGCGCGCGCGAGATGCGCGGCCACATCGCCGAGCTGTCGCGCATCTGCGACACGCTGGTCTGCGCCTACCCGAATGCCGGTCTGCCCAACGAGTTCGGCCTCTACGACGAGAGCCCGGAGGCGATGGGCAAGCTCGTTGGCGAGTTCGCGGAATCAGGCCTCGTCAACATGGTCGGCGGCTGCTGCGGCACCACGCCGGACCATATCCGCGCCATCGCGGAGGCGGTCGCCGACAAGACGCCGCGGGCGATCCCCGAGATCCCGCGCCTGATGCGGCTGTCGGGGCTCGAGCCCTTCGTGCTCACGAAGGAGATCCCCTTCGTGAACGTGGGCGAGCGCACGAACGTCACCGGCTCGGCCAAGTTCCGCAAGCTGATCACCAACGGCGACTACGCGGCGGCGCTGGATGTCGCCCGCGATCAGGTCGCGGCCGGCGCCCAGGTCATCGACGTCAACATGGACGAGGGCCTGCTCGACAGCCAGAAGGCGATGGTCGAGTTCCTCAACCTCGTCGCGGCCGAGCCCGACATCGCCCGCGTGCCGGTGATGGTCGATTCCTCGAAGTTCGAGGTGATCGAGGCCGGCCTGAAGTGCATCCAGGGCAAGCCGATCGTGAACTCGATCTCCATGAAGGAGGGCGAGGAGAAGTTCATCGAGGCCGCCAGGATCTGCCGATCCTACGGCGCTGCCGTGGTGGTGATGGCCTTCGACGAGCAGGGCCAGGCCGATTCCTACGAGCGCAAGGTCGAGATCTGCAGCAAGGCCTACCGGATCCTGACCGAAGAGGTCGGCTTCCCGCCGGAAGACATCATCTTCGACCCGAACATCTTCGCGGTCGCCACCGGCATCGAGGAGCACAACCCCTACGGCGTCGCCTTCATCGAGGCGACCCGCACCATCCGCGAGACCCTGCCGCACGCCCACATCTCGGGTGGCGTCTCGAACCTCTCCTTCGCCTTCCGCGGCAACGAGCCGGTGCGCGAGGCGATGCACGCGGTCTTCCTCTACCACTGCATCGCGGCCGGGATGGACATGGGCATCGTCAATGCCGGCCAGCTCGCCGTCTACGACGAGATCCCGGCGGAGCTGCGCGAGCTCTGCGAGGACGTGGTCCTCAACCGGCGCGAGGATTCGACCGAGCGCCTGCTGGAGGCCGCCGAGCGCTTCAAGACCGGCGCCTCGGCCCAGGCCAAGACCGCCGACCTCACCTGGCGCGAGGCCCCGGTCGCCAAGCGCATCGAGCACGCGCTGGTCAACGGCATCACCGAGTACATCGTCGCCGACACCGAGGAGGCGCGCCAAGCGGCCGAGCGCCCGCTCCACGTCATCGAGGGCCCGCTGATGGCCGGGATGAACGTGGTCGGCGACCTCTTCGGCTCGGGCAAGATGTTCCTGCCCCAGGTGGTGAAGTCGGCCCGCGTGATGAAGCAGGCGGTGGCCTATCTCGAACCCTTCATGGAGGAGGAGAAGCGGGCCAACGGCGGCACCGGCCAGCGCCAGGCCGCCGGCAAGGTGCTGATGGCGACCGTGAAGGGCGATGTCCACGACATCGGCAAGAACATCGTCGGCGTCGTGCTGGCGTGCAACAACTACGAGATCATCGATCTCGGCGTGATGGTGCCGGCCGCCAAGATCCTGGAGACGGCCAAGCGCGAGAAGGTCGACATCGTCGGCCTCTCGGGGCTTATCACGCCCTCCCTCGACGAGATGGTGCACGTGGCCTCCGAGATGGAGCGCGAGGGCATGGAGGTGCCGCTCCTCATCGGCGGGGCCACGACGAGCCGCGTGCACACGGCGGTGAAGATCCACCCGGCCTACGGGCGTGGCCAAGCGGTCTACGTGACGGATGCGAGCCGCGCGGTCGGCGTCGTCTCCAGCCTGATCTCGCGGGAGACGCGCGGGGCGACGATCGACAAGGTGCGGGCCGAGTACGCCAAGGTGGCCGACGCTCACCGCCGCTCCGAGGCCGACAAGCAGCGCCTGCCGCTGGCCAAGGCACGGGCCAACGCCTTCAAGGTGGACTGGTCGGGCTACAAGCCGACGAAGCCCGGCTTCACCGGCACCCGCGTGTACGGCTCCTACGAGGTCGCCGACCTCGTCCCCTACATCGACTGGACGCCGTTCCTGCAGACCTACGAGTTCAAGGGCCGCTTCCCCGCGATCCTCGACGATCCCGAGCAGGGCCCGGCCGCCCGCGCCCTGTTCGAGGATGCGCAAGCCATGCTGAAGCAGATCGTGGAGGAGCGCTGGTTCAACCCGAAGGCGGTGATCGGCTTCTGGCCGGCCAACAGCGTCGGCGACGACATCCGGCTCTACACGGGCGAGAGCCGGCAGGAGACGCTCGCGACCTTCCACGGCCTGCGCCAGCAGCTGTCGAAGCGCGATGGGCGCCCCAACACCTGCCTGTCGGACTTCGTGGCGCCGGAGGGGACCGGGATCGCCGACTACGTCGGCGGATTCGTGGTCACGGCGGGGCTGGAGGAAGTGCGCATCGCCGAGCGCTTCGAGCGGGCGAACGACGATTACCGCGCGATCCTCGTCAAGGCGCTGGCCGACCGCATCGCGGAGGCCTTCGCCGAGCGCATGCACGAGCGCGTCCGCAAAGAATTCTGGGGCTACGCGCCGGACGAACGCTTCACCCCGGATGATCTGGTCCACGAGAAGTACGACGGCATCCGCCCCGCCCCCGGCTACCCGGCCCAGCCCGACCACACCGAGAAGACGACGCTGTTCGACCTCCTCAAGGCCGAGAGCCGCATCGGCGTGAAGCTCACCGAATCCTACGCGATGTGGCCGGGCTCCTCGGTCTCCGGCATCTACATCGGCCATCCGGACGCGCACTACTTCGGCGTCGCCAAGGTGGAGCGCGACCAGGTCGAGGATTACGCCGCCCGCAAGGACATGGACGTGCGCGAGGTCGAGCGCTGGCTCGGCCCGATCCTGAACTACGATCCGGCCCGCTACCTCGCGGCCGCCGCGGAATAGGATTTAGATCTTATCCTCCGATACCTCGCCGCGCGGTACCGGAGGCTATCCGTGGCCGTGATCCACCCGCTGTGTCCCGCCGGCGCTTGACCGGGCAAGCGGAGCCGTTTCAATGCGCCTGTCTCAGGGCGCGTGAAGGAGTGGCGACCACGATGCGACGGCTCGCAGGCGCGCTCGCCCTGACGCTCTCCCTCGGGGGCTGCACCGGCTTCGCCTACATCTCGAAGACCTACGTCGCCCTGACCCCGCAGGTGGTGACGATCGGCTGCAAAGACCCCTACGAGGTCTACGACCAGCGGCAGAGCCGCAGCATGCTCGTGGTCTCCAACACCCTGCGGGAGGTCACGGGCTGCAGCGTCGGCGCGGCCTTCGCCCAGCGCGACCCGGCCGACACGCGGGTCGAGCGCTTCCGGCTGGCCGCCCGCACCTACCTCGACGAGACCGTGCGCGAGGATTGCAAGATCGTCGGCGAGCGGGTCTTCAGCGACTTGCAGACCGAGTTCCGCTACACCTGCGCCGGGCCGATCGAGCCGCGCGGCACCACCGTTCCGCGCCTGCCGGGCCGGTTCAATCCGGGCCTCGGGCCGCGCTGAGGCCTCAGCCCTCCGGCGGCGTGGTGAAGGTCCGCTCCGTCGCGTCGCCCGCGGCGGCGAGCAGAGCCCGGGCGAAGGCGCGGGCCTCGGCCCGGTCGAGGGTGATGATGGCGGTCGCCGGCGCGCCGTTCAGATCGGCGAGCCCGAGTTCGAGCCGCAC
>NZ_LSIX01000764.1:0-262 GCF_001556475.1 Methylobacterium sp. CCH5-D2
GATGGCGGCACCGCCCGCCTCACCGTGCCGACCCGCTTTCTGAAGAGCTGGATCGAGTCGCACTATCTCGACCGGGTGCTCACCACCTTCCGAGCCGAGGTCGAGGCGATCGCCCGCATCGAGGTCGGCGTGCGCGGCACCGGCGCCCCCACCCGGCCCGTGACCGCCCCCGGCGCGTCGCGCCCGAGCCCGACGAGCGGCCCGCTCGCCCGCCTGCAGGCCTCGCCCCAGCCGACCCCCGTGGCGGTCGCCGCTGTGCCCG
>NZ_LSIX01000765.1:0-491 GCF_001556475.1 Methylobacterium sp. CCH5-D2
GCTCGGTGATCCGCTCGATGCGCGGCGGAGGCGACGCCGCGGTGATGTTCGACGAGCTGAAGAACGGCCTCGCCGTGCCGCTCTCAGGCATCGGCCTGGCCTTCTCGGCCTCGCTCTTCGGCCTCGCGGGCTCCCTGGTGATCGGCTTCCTCGATCTCCAGGCGGGTCAGGCGCAGGCCCGCTTCCACAACGAGCTGGAGGACTGGCTGACCTCCGGCAGCGAGGCGGCCGCGCCGCTCTCGCTCTCCCAGGGCACCGGGGCGCGCGAGCTTCAGGAGGCGGTCGATCGGCTGACCGGCGTGATCCAGGAGGGTGCCAACGGGCGCGCCGCCGCGCAGGCCATGGCGAACCTCGCCGAGGGGATCCAGGGCCTCGTCCAGCACATGCGCTCCGAGCAGCAGATGATCCGCGACTGGGTCGAGGCGCAGGCGAGCCGCGAGCGCGAGCTGAAGCAGGTGCTCGACCGGCTCGGGCGCGAGCGGGTCTAGGGC
>NZ_LSIX01000766.1:0-14470 GCF_001556475.1 Methylobacterium sp. CCH5-D2
CCGCCCTTCTGGTCGCTGCCATCCGCTTCCGGCCC
Organism: Methylobacterium sp. CCH5-D2; assembly: GCF_001556475.1. NCBI lineage: Bacteria > Pseudomonadati > Pseudomonadota > Alphaproteobacteria > Hyphomicrobiales > Methylobacteriaceae > Methylobacterium > Methylobacterium sp. CCH5-D2. The sequence goes on from NZ_LSIX01000766.1 coordinate 36, forward strand.
GCGGCTTCGGGTGAGCGGCCGCGGGTCAGCTGGGCCACGCTCTCGGCCGGGCTCGCCTATATCCGCTCGCAGCCCGTGGTGCTCGGCGCGATCAGCCTCGACCTCTTCGCCGTGCTGTTCGGCGGCGCCACCGCGCTCCTGCCGATCTTCGCCGCCGAGGTGCTGCATGTCGGGCCCCTCGGCCTCGGGGCCCTGCGCAGCATGCCGGCGGCGGGCGCCGTCACCATGGCGATCTGGCTCGCCTACCGTCCGCTGCGCCGCCACGCGGGCGCCCGGATGCTCCGGGCGGTCGCCGTGTTCGGCCTCGCCATCGTGGTGTTCGGCCTCTCGACCTCGCTCACGCTCTCGATGCTCTGCCTGTTCGTGACGGGCGCGGCCGACATGATCAGCGTCTACGTCCGCCAGAGCTTCGTCCAGGGCGAGACCCCGGACGCCATGCGGGGCCGGGTCGCGGCGGTGAACACGGTCTTCATCGGCGCCTCGAACGAGCTCGGCGAGTTCGAGTCCGGCCTGCTGGCCGCGGCATTGGGCGCCGTGCCGGCCGTGGTGGCGGGCGGCGCGATCACGGTGCTGATCGCGGTGGCGTGGGGCCGGCTGTTCCCGGCCCTGCGCGACCGAGACCGGCTGCTGAAAGAGGGGTGAGAGGTCCGCCTCCACCCCATTATCCATTTCGCGACCAAACCGGTACCGATTATGGATAAACCCTGTTACATCAGCACCTTGATTCACTTTGATGACGGTGGGGCGTCATGGATCCGGAAGCGCCGGGCTACCGGGAACTCGATGGCGATCAGGTGCGCCAGCTCATCAACACCGAGCAGGTGTTCGAGGCGTATCGAGAGGCGCGCGCCGAGCTCGGCGACCGGTTCGCCGGTTCGATGGCCTGGAAGACGGTGAGCGGCGGATCCTACCTCTACCGCGCGCGGGCCGGCACCTGGAAATCGCTCGGTCCGCGAAGCGCGGAGACGGAGGCGCTGCACGCGCGTTTCACGGAGGGGCGAGCTCGTGCCCGCGCGCGCAGCGCCGACCTCGCGCGGCGGCTCGACCGGATGGCGGCCGTCAGCCGCGCCGAGCAACTCGGCAGGATGCCGGTCATCGCCGCGCGCATCCTGCGGGCGCTGGCCGAGTCCGGCCTATCCCGGCCCATTGTCGCGACGGTCGGCACCAACGCCCTCTTCGTCTACGAGCGGATGGCGGGCGTTCAGATCGCCGAGTCCCGGCTCGAGACCGCCGACATCGACCTGCTCTACGACGCGCGGACGAGCCTGAAACTCGTCGCACCGGAGGTGACCGCGAACGGTGTGGTCGGCCTTCTCAAAAAGGTCGATCACTCGTTCGAGATCCTGCGCAAGGGCGGCTTCCGCGCCGCGAACCGGGACGGCTACATCGTCGATCTGATCACGCCGGCCGGGAAGGATCCGATCCGCCCGAGCGAGCCGCGGCGGATCGGCGCCGAGGCGGACGATCTGGTCGCGGCGGAGATCACCGGTCTCGCGTGGCTCGTGAACAGCCCGAAGGTGACGGCGACGGTCCTAGACCTGCGCGGCTACCCGGCGGAGATGGTGGTGCCCGATCCCCGCGCCTTCGCCCTACACAAGGCTTGGCTGTCGTCGCGGGACGACCGCGATCCCGGCAAGCGACGCCGCGACCGGGCACAGGCGGAACTGGTCGCGGCCCTCGTCGCCCGCTACCTGCCGCATCTCGGCTTCGACGATCCGGCCTTGCGGGCGCTGCCCGCCGCCCTGCGCCGGGAGGCGCCGTCGCTGCTCCCGGACGACGCGCCCGAGCGCGCGCACGACCGCCTGGAACCGGACTGGTGAGCGCCCCTCACCGCCCCGCGAGCAGCGGCGACCAAGTCGGATCGGAGGCGTAGGAGGGGGTCGGCACGGGCTGCTCCACCTTGCCGGTGATGTCGACCATGTAGAGCTTGCCGCCGCCCTGGCCGCCCGGATCGCGGAAGAACAGCACGTACTGGCCGTTCGGCGCGAAGGTCGGGCCCTCGTTGTGGAAGCCTTCCGTGAGCACCCGCTCGCCCGAACCGTCCGGCTTCATCACGCAGATGGCGAAGCCGCCCTTGCGCTGGCGCGTGAAGGCGATGAGGTCGCCGCGCGGCGACCACGCCGGCTGCGAGGCCGAGCCCTCGCCGAAGGAGATGCGGCGCGGGTTCGAGCCGTCGGCACCCATCACGTAGATCTGCTGCGAGCCGCCGCGGTCGGACTCGAACACGATCTGCGAGCCGTCCGGCGAATAGGTCGGCGAGGTGTCGATCGCCATGCCGTTGGTGATCGAGCGCTGCGCCTTCGAGGCGAGGTCCATCGTCACGATGTCGGCGTTGCCGCCCTGCTGCACGCTCATCACGAGGCGGCGCCCGTCCGGCGAGAAGCGCGGGCTCGCGCTCATCGAATCGACGTTGCCGACCGCCTGCCGCGTCCCGGTCTCGAGGTTGATCACCTGCACGCGCGGCTGGTGGCCGGTGGCCTGCGCCATGAAGGCGATGTCCTGGGTCGCGGGCGAGTAGCGCGGCGCCACGATGGCGTTCTCGCCGGTGGTGATGGCGCGGACGTTGGCGCCGTCCTGGTCCATCACCATCAGGCGCTTGCGGCGGTTCTCCTTCGGGCCCGACTCGTCGACGAACGCGATGCGGCTGTCGAACCACGGACCGATGCCGGTGATCTTCGTATACACGGCGTCGGAAATGAGGTGGCCGGTGCGGCGGGCGTTGGCCGGATCGGTAGCGTATTGCTGGCCGGTCATCTGCTGGCCCGACGTCACGTCCCAGAGTCGGAACTCGACCTTCAGCCGCCCCCCGCCGTCGCGCGAGACGCGGCCCGTCACGAGGCCCTGCACGCCGGTGGCGCGCCACTTGTCGAAGGCCGGCGCCGCGTCGAAGGCGGGGTTCTCGGGAAAGCGCCCCTTGTCGAGCGGCGTGAAGTAGCCGGAGCGCCGCAGGTTGTTCGCGACCACCCCGGAGACGAGGCCGCCGAGGCTCGGGTCGCCCGCGAAGTCGGCGATCGCGATCGGCAGCGGCTGGAAGGCGCCCCCGCCGATGCGCAGCTGGAGCTGCGCCTGGGCCGGCAGCCCGAGCAGCGCGAGGGCCAGAAGAGGGGCGAGGAAGGCCAGGAGCGTGGCGAGCGGCGCCGTGCGGCGTCGCGGGTGAGCGAGATGCATGCTGGTCAGGTCCGGTCGCTGGATCGGTGCAGGGGGAGCCGGGGCGTCAAGTCGCCGTGAACTCGAACTCCGCGTTGATGGCTTTCCAGTCGTTGTAGAACGGCGCGTACTGGGCCGGGATCTTGTAGGGCGCGCAGCGCCGCACAGCGCGGAGCGCCGCCGAAGCGATCGACTGGTCGGTCGCGTTCTGGCCCGAGCGCATGACCCGGGGTTCGCTGCCCAGCGTCCCGTCCGGGTTCAGGCGGATGTCGAGCACCGGCAGGATCACGCCCTGCGAGGCGCCGGGCGGGGCCGAGTAGCAACGCTCGATCTGCTGCTGCAGCATGCCGACGAGCGCGTCGCGCATCGAGGGCGAGAGCTTCTGCGACGTCCCGGTCGCCGCGCCGAGCGAGGCGACGCGCTGCACGTCGCGGCCCGTGGCACCGGTCGATTGCGAGGGCGACTTCGAGGCGAGCAGGGACTTGATGTCGCCCGCGTTGAACTTGTCGGCGATCTCGGCCTGCTTGCGGGCCTTGGCCTCGGCATCCGCCTTGGCCTTGGCATCCGCCATCGCCTTGGCCTTGGCGGCCTTGGCGGCGGCTTCGGCCTTCGCGGCGGCCTCCGCCTTGGCCTTGGCGGCGGCCTCCGCCTTCTCGCGCTCGGCCTCCGCCTTCTCGGCCATCTGCTTCTGGTGCTCGGCCTCCTTGCGCTCGGCCTCGGCCTTCGCGGCGGCATCCGCCTTGGCCTTGGCAGCAGCCTCGGCCTTCGCCTTCGCGGCGGCATCCGCCTTGGCCTTGGCCTTCGCTTCGGCGGCGGCCTCCGCCTCCTCGCGCTCGATCAGCTTGGCGAGTTCCTCGCGCTTCTCCGCTTCCGCCTTGGCGGCCTCGGCCTTCGCCTTCGCCTCGGCCTTGGCGGCGGCAGCCTTCTCGGCAGCGGCCTTCTCGGCGGCCGCAGCCTTGGCGGCCTTGGCGGCCTTGGCGGCCTCGGCCTTCTCGGCGGCGGCCTTCTCCGCCGCGGCCTTCTCCGCCGCGGCCTTGGCCTCCGCGGCCTTGGCCTCCGCCTTGGCCCGCTCCTCGGCGGGGTCCGGCTCGCTCATGCGCAGCGCCATCGCGTCGGCGTTGGCGACCTTCATGTCGGCGGTGCGGGTGGGCGCGGTCGGCGAATCGACCTTGGCGTTCTCGGGCTCGCGCTCCTCGAACTTTTCCGCTTGCCGGTCGGCACGGGGCTTGGCGTCGGAGAGCGGCTTCTCGGCGTTGCGCTCGCCCTTGGTCAGCTCCGAGAACTGGTTCTCGGTGATCACCTCGACGGGCACGCCCTCCTGGGCCTCCGGCAGCGCCGGGGCCGAGATGCCGATGATTGCGGCGGCCACCACGGCGACATGGGTGCCCACCGAGATCCAGACCCCCGGTTCCCTGCGGTCGAGCTTGAGTGCCACGCTGGCGCCCCGTTATCGCTGGTCGGGCTCGGTGACGAGGGCGACCTTGCGGAAGCCCCCGCCGGTGACGATCGCCATCACCTGGGCGACGCGGCCGTAATCGACGCGCTTGTCGCCGCGCACGAAGACCCGCTCCTCGGTGCCGGACTTCGAGGCCTCGGTGAGCTTGGGCACGATCGTGTCGTCGGAGAGCTCGTCCTCGCCGAGGAAGACCTGGCCGGTCTGGCGGATCGACAGGGTGATGGGCTTGGTGTCGGAGTTGAGCGGGGCCGCCTTGGATTGCGGCAGGTCGAGGGGCACGCCGACCGTCATCATCGGCGCGGCCACCATGAAGATGATCAGCAGCACCAGCACGACGTCGATGAACGGCGTCATGTTGATCTCGTTGATGGCGCCGCCGCGGCGCCCGCCGCGCCGCCGCCTCGTGCCGGCCTTGCCGCCCGCTGCCATGCCCATGGGTTCGGCTCCTTCCGGGTCAGGCGGCGAGCGAGAGGCGCTCGTCGATCTGGCGGGAGAGGATCGCCGAGAACTCGTCGGCGAAGCCCTCCAGCCGCGACTGGGCCTTGGCCACCTCGGCCTGGAGCTTGTTGTAGGCGAGCACCGCGGGGATCGCCGCGAACAGGCCGATCGCGGTGGCGAACAGCGCCTCGGCGATGCCCGGTGCCACGACCGCGAGCGAGGTGTTCTTGGAGGCCGCGATCGAGGTGAAGGCGGTCATGATGCCCCAGACCGTGCCGAACAGGCCGATATAGGGGCCGGCCGAGCCGATCGAGGCGAGGAACAGGAGGCGGGATTCCAGCCGCTCCACCTCGCGCTGGATGGTGACGTCGAGCGTCTTGTCGATGCGCTGGCTGAGCGACTGGATCTGACGGCCCGAGCCCTCGAAGGAGCGCTTCCACTCGCGCATGGCGGCGACGAACACCGCGGCGAGGCCGGTGGCCGGACGGTCGTTGAACGAGCGGAACAGCTCCTCCAGCGAGCGGCCGGACCAGAATGCGTCCTCGAAGGAGTCCATCTCGGCGCGGGTGCGGCGGAACAGCAGGGTCTTGTCGACGATGATCGCCCAGCACCAGACCGAGGCGCTGAGCAGGCCCACCATCACGATCTTCACGACGAAGTGGGCCTGCAGGAACAGGCCGAGCAGGCTCATATCGGCGACCGGTGCGTGGACCGCCATGGCGTCGGCTGGATTCATGGACCTGTTCCTCGGTGCCCCGGAGAGCGCCCGTACCGAAGCGGGCAAGGCTCGCGCTCGGGCCAAATCGTCGAACGATTTCAACGGCAATCGCCGCCGAACGTGTCGAAGTTAGGGCCGTGCCGGGGCCGCCCGCGTCGCCCGGATGCGTGAGGTTCAGTTAAGGCCCTGGCAGGGTTAAGGATTGGTTGCCGGAGTCAGCCTCTGCCGCAGGCGCTCGGGCAGGCGGATCGCCCGTCCGCCGCGCACGCAGGCCACCACCACCTCGGCGCGCACCAGCGCCTCCTCGCCCCGCATCACGGCCTGGGAGAGGTGCATCGAGGCGCCGCGCAGCTCCCGCGTCGCGGTGACGATCGTGAGCGCATCGTCCATGCGGGCGGGCTTGAGGTAGTCGATCTCCATGCGGCGCACCACGAAGACGAGGCCGTCCGCGTCCCGGTGCAGGTCGGACTGGTCGCCGGCCAGGTCCCGCAGCAATTCGGTGCGGCCGCGCTCCATGAAGCGCAGGTAGCTCGCGTGGTAGACGAAGCCCGAGAAATCGGTGTCCTCGTAATAGACCCGCACCGGCAGCCGGTGCGCGTCGGCGCGTGTGGTCGGATCCATGGATGCCCAAGTCTCGAGAGACGCGGGCTTCTAACGACTGGGGCGGCCGATGGCGAGGGCGAGGGACGCCCTCAGATCTCGATCTCGGTGCCCACCTCCACAACCTGCCGGGTCGGCACGCAGAAATAGGCGCCGGTGCGTTCGGCGTTGCGCTGCATGAAGGCGAACAGGTTCTCGCGCCAGGGCATCATGCCCCGGTCGTCGCTCTTCGGGATCACCGTCTCGTGGCCGATGAAGACCGTCATGTCGTCGAGGATCGCGGCCGGCAGATGCCGGTGCTCGACGGCGCAGCGCAGGCCCTCGGGGATCGAGGCGTCCTCCATGAAGCCGTAGCGCAGGATCAGCCGGTAGAAGTCCGGCGCCAGCAGGGTGGCGCGGGCGCGCTCGGTCTCGGGCACCGTCGGCGTCTCCTCGTAGAGCGCCGTGACGATGACGACGCGCCGGTGCAGCGCGTGGCTGCGCTCGACGAAGCGCGACAGGTGCAGCGGGATGCCGTGGGTCGCCGCCGACAGGAAGGCGCCCGTGCCGGGCAGGCGGACGACGTCCCGGTGCTGCAGGTTCGCCAGGAAGGCGGCCTCCGGCTGGCGCATCGCGGCGCGCGCCTCCTCGATCAGATGGTTGCCCCGCCGCCAGGTCAGCATCATCAGGGCGACGAAGCCGGCGAGCACCAGCGGAAACCAGCCACCCTCGAACAGCTTCACGCTGTTGGCGCCGAGGAAGACCAGGTCGATCACGAGGAAGAAGCCGTTGACGGCCAGGATCGCGGGCAGCGCGTAGCCCCATCTGTGCGCGATGAGGGCGGCCAGCACCGTGGTGATCGCCATCAGCAGCGAGACCGCGATGCCGTAGGCGCCGGCGAGCGCGTCCGAGGTCTCGAACACCACGACCGCCGTCAGCGTGGCGGCGGCGAGGAGCCAGTTCACCGCGGGCACGTAGATCTGCCCGCGCTCGTCGGGCGCGGTCTGGACGATGCGCATGGCGGGCAGGAAGCCGAGCTGGATCGATTGCTGGGTCAGCGAGAAGACCCCTGAGATGATCGCCTGCGAGGCGATGACGGTGGCGAGCGTCGCGAGCCCGATCAGCGGGTAGTGCGCCCAGTCCGGGGCGAGGCGGTAGAACGGGTTCTCGATGGCGTCGGGCTCCAGCAGCAGCCCGGCGCCCTGGCCCAGATAGTTGATGACCAGCGCGGGCAGGACGAGGGCGAACCACGAGACCCGGATCGGCCCGGCGCCGAAATGGCCGAGATCGGCGTACATCGCCTCGCCGCCGGTCACCGCCAGGAAGGCCGCGCCCAGCATCGCGAAGCTCACGCCCCAGCCGGCATGGCCCATGAACTCCACCGCCTTCAGGGGGTTGGCGGCGGCGAGGATCTCGGGTCGATGCCAGATCCCGCCGAGGCCGAGCAGGACGAGCACGCAGAACCAGACCAGCATCACCGGGCCGAACATCCGACCAATGAAGGCGACGCCCTTGCTCTGCACGAGGAACAGGGCGACGAGGATCGCGAGCGTGATCGGCACCACGAAGCGCCCGAGGGCGGGGGCGTCGACCTTCAGCCCCTCCACCGCGGAGAGCACCGAGATTGCGGGCGTGATCGCGCCGTCGCCGTAGAGGAGCGCGGCGCCGACGAGGCCGACCACGAGGAGGAGAGCCTGCCAGGTGCCGGGTTTGGCGTGGCGGGCGCCGAGGAGCGCCAGCATCGCCACGATGCCGCCCTCGCCGTTATTGTCGGCCCGCAGGATCAGCACCGCGTACTTGATCGAGACGATCAGGACCAGGGCCCAGAGGATGAGCGAGACGGCGCCCGTGACCGCGACCGGGTCGGCGCTGTGCGCGCCCGGGTTGGCGGCGCGCACCGCCTCCTTGAAGGCGTAGAGCGGGCTCGTACCGATATCGCCGTAGACGACCCCGAGCGCGCCGAGCAGCAGGGCGGGCCTCAGCCGGCCGCGCTCTTCGCCGGCCTCGCTCCCTGCGCGGACCTTGCTCTGGCTCACGTTCGGCTCCGGGCAGGCGCGACCCGACCCGGGTCTGTCGGGCGCTACAACGCGCGACCGGGCTCCCCGGTCCCATCGCGCCGCGAAGGATAAGAAACCTGCGGCCCGCGCGCCACGTCCGCGAGTTCGTCGGGGCAGGGCGCGTCCCGGCCCAGGCAGAGCACGGGGGCGGCGACGCGCGGGCGGATCGCGGCCGCCACGGTCTCCGGCGGCGTCGGCGCGCCGGGGCTCTCGCTCACCGCGACCGCCCGCAGCGGAACGGCGTGGAGCCGCAGGGTCTCGCAGGCGGTGAGCGCGTGGCTGATCGCGCCGAGATAGCTGCCGGAAACGAGGAGCGCCGGGATCCCCAGGGCCTTGAGCCAGTCGAGGCCGGTTGCGTCCGGCGTGACCGGGCTCATCAGGCCGCCGACGCCCTCGATGATCAGGATGTCCTCGGCGCGGGCCATCTCGGCCCGGCACCACCCGACGAGGTCGGGCAGCGCGAGGGCGCGGCCCTCCAATGCTGCCGCCTGATCGGGCGCGAGCGGGGCGACGTAGCGCCAGGGCGAGCAGGCCGCGACGGTCTCCGGTGTCGGCGCGAGCCCCTGGGCGTCCAGCAGCCGGGCGGTGTCGCTCGCGGCGAAATCCGGATGGTCGAGGGGCGGGACGCCGCTCGCCAGCGGCTTCAGGGTGCGGACCCGGCGCCCCTCCGCGATCAGCCGCCGGGTGAGGGCGGCGGTGACGTAGGTCTTGCCGATCTCGGTGCCGGCACCGGCGATGAACAGGGCGGGCATGGCGTGATTGCGATGAACGATGGGGCGCGGCGCGTGCCGCTCTCCCTCCCCCGCAGAGGGGGAGGGACGTCACGCGGGTCAGACCTGATAGGTGCCGTGGCAGTGCTTGTACTTCTTGCCCGACCCGCAGGGGCAGGGCTCGTTGCGGCCGACGCGCCCCCAGGTGGCCGGGTCGGCGGGGTCGCGCTCCAGCACGGCGCCGTCGGCCGAAAGCCCCTGCGCCGCGTAGCCGAGGGCCGGGCCCGCGCCGCCGTCGCTGCCGGAGCCCCGGCCGAACTCGTTCTCGCCGGTGACCGGGTCGAGGTGCTGGGCGAACATCGGCGGCAGGCTCGGCGCCTCGCCCGGGAAGGGCTGAGCCCCCGCCTGGTCCGGCTCCTGGAACATGATCTCGACCCGCGAGAGCTGGCCGGTGACCTGCTCCCGCAGGCTCGTCACGAGGCTGTTGAACAGATCGAAGGCCTCGGACTTGTACTCGTTCAGCGGGTCGCGCTGGGCGAAACCGCGCCAGCCGATCACCTGCCGCAGGTGGTCGAGGGTGACGAGATGCTCGCGCCAGAGATGGTCGAGGGTCTGCAGCAGCACCTGCTTCTCGATATAGGCAGTGACCTCAGACCCGTTCTTCTCGGCGCGCTCGGCGTAGGACTCGTCGGCGAGCTTGCGCAGGCGCTCGCGGATCTCCTCGTCGGCGATGCCCTCTTCCTTGGCCCAGTCCTCCACCGGCACGTCGAGGTTCAGCACCTCGGCGATGCGCTGGGCGAGACCCGCCGTGTCCCACTGCTCCGCGTAGGCGTTCTCGGGGATGTGGGCGGCCACGAGGTCGTCGATCACGCCGTGGCGCATGTCGTCGACGGTCTCGCGCACGCTCTCCTGGCCCATGAAGTCGCGGCGCTGCTCGAAGACGACCTTGCGCTGGTCGTTCATCACGTTGTCGTACTTGAGCACGTTCTTGCGCATGTCGAAGTTGCGCGCCTCGACCTTCTGCTGCGCCTTCTCGATCGCCTTGTTGATCCAGGGATGGATGATCGCCTCGCCCTTCTCCAGACCGAGCTTCTGCAGCATCCCGTCCATGCGGTCGGACCCGAAGATCCGCATCAGGTCGTCCTGCAGCGAGAGGTAGAACTTCGAGCGGCCCGGGTCGCCCTGGCGGCCGGAGCGCCCGCGCAGCTGATTGTCGATGCGCCGCGACTCGTGGCGCTCGGTGCCGATGATGTAGAGGCCGCCGGGCAGGGCCTTCTTGCGGCCCGCGGCCGGGTCGGCCGGCTCGCCGGTGGCCAGCACCTTGGCGCGGTTCTCGGCGATCTCGGCCTTGATCGCCTCGACGGCCGCGTCGCGCTCCGGCCCCTCGGCGACGCCCGCGAGCTCCTTCTCGACCCGCATCTCGACGTTGCCGCCGAGTTTGATGTCGGTGCCGCGGCCGGCCATGTTGGTGGCGATGGTGATCGCGCCCGGCACGCCGGCCTCGGCCACGATGTAGGCCTCCTGCTCGTGGAAGCGGGCGTTCAGCACCGCGAAGCGCTTGGTGACGCGGCCCTCGCGGGCGGCGGCGTAGACGTCGGTGAGCGCGTTCGGGTCGGAATAGTCGAGCGCCGTGTAGCCGTGCTTGCGCAGCAGGTCGGCGAGGTACTCGGACTTCTCGATCGAGCCGGTGCCGACCAGCACGGGCTGCAGCCGGGAATGGGCCCGGTCGATCTCCTCGATGATCGCCTCGTACTTCTCCTCGACGGTGCGGTAGACCTGATCGTCCTCGTCGACGCGCTCGACCTCCTTGTTGGTCGGGATGTCGACCACCTCGAGCTTGTAGATCTCGGCGAACTCGTCGGCCTCGGTCGAGGCGGTGCCGGTCATGCCGGCGAGCTTCTTGTAGAGGCGGAAGTAGTTCTGGAAGGTGATCGAGGCGAGCGTCTGGTTCTCGGGCTGGATCGTCACCCGCTCCTTGGCCTCGAGCGCCTGGTGGAGCCCCTCCGAGTAGCGCCGGCCCTGCATCATGCGACCGGTGAACTCGTCGATGATCACCACCTCGTCGTTGCGGACGATGTAGTCCTTGTCGCGCGTGAACAGGGTGTTGGCCCTGAGCGCCTGGTTGACGTGGTGGACGAGGCTGACGTTGTGGGCGTCGTAGAGGTCGCCCTCCTTCAGGATCCCGGCCTCGCGGAGCGCTTCCTCGATGAACTCGTTGCCCTCCTCGGTCAGCGAGACGGTGCGCTGCTTCTCGTCGAGGTCGTAGTAGGACTTCTGGAGCTGGGGCATGATCGCGTCGACCGCGACGTAGAGCTCCGAGCGGTCGTCCACGGGGCCGGAGATGATCAGCGGCGTGCGCGCCTCGTCGATCAGGATCGAGTCGACCTCGTCCACGATGGCGAAGTTGTGCCCCCGCTGCGCGAGCTGGGACATCTCGTACTTCATGTTGTCGCGGAGATAATCGAACCCGTACTCGTTGTTCGTGCCGTACGTGATGTCGCAGGCGTAGCTCGCCTTGCGCTGCTCGTCGTCGAGCCCGTGCACGATGGTGCCGACGGTCAGCCCGAGGAAGCGGTAGACCCGGCCCATCCACTCGGCGTCGCGGGAGGCGAGATAGTCGTTCACCGTGACGACGTGGACGCCCTTCTCCGAGAGGGCGTTCAGGTAGACGGGCAGCGTGGCGACCAGGGTCTTGCCCTCGCCGGTGCGCATCTCGGCAATGCCGCCCTCGTGCAGCACCATGCCGCCGATGAGCTGCACGTCGAAGTGGCGCTGGCCGAGCACGCGCTTGGCGGCCTCGCGCACCGTGGCGAAGGCCGGGACCAGGATGTCGTCGAGGGTCTTGCCGTTGGCGAGTTCCGCCTTCAGCATGTCGGTGCGCGCGCGCAGGGCCTCGTCCGAGAGCGCCTGAAGCTCGGGCTCCAGCGCGTTGATCGCCGCGACGCGCGGGCGGTAGCCCTTGACGCGGCGGTCGTTCGAGGAGCCGAAAATCTTCTTGGCGAGATTGCCTAGCATCGTGGACCTACGGACGCGCGAGCCCGTCGGCGGCGTACCGCCACGGGCCGGTCTTGGCTGAGTTGGCCGGGCTTATAGAGGTAAACATCGGGTCGCGCACCTGAAAGAGGCGGTGCCCACAGGCGGGTGCTTTCGCGCCGGCCGCGCCTCCGGCCCCCGGGCCGGTACCGTTCGAGGGCCGTCCTCACGATCGGGTGTTCCGGGCAGGGACTGATCTGCGGCGACGCTTGCGTTCGGCACGCGGCCAAGCCACCTGTGTCGCCGAAAGCCGTGCCTCGAACCTTTCAGAAGGTCGTTCAGGATCCCGCACCCGCGGGAAGCGCGGCCGCCGCACGCCGAGGAATTCCGACGCCATGACGAAGCCGACCCATCTCCTGCGCGCCAGCGCCCTCGCGCTCGCCCTCGCGATGCCGGGGCTCGCCTCGGCCCAGGCCCCGGCATCCAAGGCGTCCGAGGCCAAGGCGCCTGAGGCCAAGGCGTCCGAGGCGAAGGCGGCGGAGACGCCGGCCCCAGCGCCGATCGCGCCCGACACGGTGGTGGCCAAGGTCAACGGCCAGCCGATCACCGGCGGCGACCTCGCCGTCGCCTCGGACGACCCGGCGCTCTCGCTGCCCGGCGTGGACGAGGCGCAGAAGCAGGGGCTGCTGGTCGACTACCTCGTGGACCTGAAGGTCGGCGCCCAGGCCGCCGAGGCCGCCAAGGTCGCCGACACGGCGGACTTCAAGCGCAAGCTCGCCTATTTCCGCGACAAGCTCCTGCTCGACGAGTACCTCGAGCGCGAGGCCAAGAAGGCCGCGACGCCCGAGGCGGCGCGCGCGGTCTACGACCAGAGCGTCAAGCTGATGAAGCCCGAGGAGGAGGTGCACGCCCGCCACATCCTCGTCGACAACGAGGCCGAGGCGAAGAAGATCGCCGCGCGGATCAAGGGCGGCGAGGATTTCGGCAAGGTCGCGGCCGAGGCCTCGAAGGATCCGGGCTCGAAGACGGAAGGGGGCGACCTCGGCTGGTTCACCAAGGAGCGCATGGTGAAGGAATTCGCCGACGCCGCCTTCAAGCTGCCGGTCGGCCAGGTCTCTGACCCGATCAAGACCCAGTTCGGCTGGCACGTCATCAAGGTCGAGGAGAAGCGCGTGAAGCCGCTGCCGACCTTCGACGAGTTGAAGGAGCAGATCGACCAGCACCTGATCCGCAAGGCGCAGCAGGACCTGATCCTGAAGCTGCGCCAGGACGCGAAGATCGAGCGGACCAGCGCGGCCCCGCCCTCGCCGAGCGAGGCGAAGCCCGAGGCCGCGGAGCCGAAGAAGCCGTAAGGGAGGAGCGAGGGCGGGGCCGCGCTCCCGGGTTCCCAGAAGCCACATCGTCGTCCCGGGGCCGCGCCAGCGGAACCCGGGATCCATGGACACCGGGCGCCTCGTCCTGCCGCTCCGGCATGCGTGGATCTCGGGTTCGCCAGCGGCGCCCCGGAAGCATGGAGAGACCGTCGGGAGACGGCGCGCCACGCTATCGGGCCGTCGCGGCCGTCGTGGCCCGCATGTCCTCCGCCACGCGGGAAAACCGCGCCCTGCGCCCCGCCTCCGGTTCCACGCGCCGCGTTTTGCCTCTAGCTAGGGGCCCCGGGCCGCGCCGGTGGGCGGGCGAGCGACAAGGATCGGCGGATTTGGATCTCTATCCTGCCACCTCCCACGCGGCGGGCGACCGGCTGGACCCCGTCGCGATCATCGACATCGGCTCGAACTCGGTCCGCCTCGTCGCCTACGATCGGCTCGGCCGCGCGCCGACCCCGATCTACAACGAGAAGGTCCTGTGCGGCCTGGGCCGCAACGTGCTCACCACCGGCCGGCTCAACGAGGAGGCGGTGCGGCGGGCGCTCTCCGCGCTCGCCCGCTTCCGGGTACTCTGCGACACGATGGGGGTGAGGCGCCTGCACGTGCTGGCCACAGCCGCCGCGCGCGACGCCGAGAACGGACCCGACTTCCTGGAGGCGGCGCGGAACGCCTGCGGCGCCGAGATCCAGCTCCTGTCCGGCCGGCGCGAGGCCGAGTTGTCGGCGCTCGGCGTGATCTCGGGCTTCAACGCGCCGGACGGCGTGGTTGGCGACCTCGGCGGCGGCTCGCTCGAACTCGTGGATGTGCGCGGGGCCGTGGTGGGGCAGGGGGTGACGATGCCGCTCGGCGGCCTCGCCCTGCAGGACCTCTCGGGCGGCTCGCTCAAGAAGGCGGCCAAGCTCGTGCGCGAGCACATGCGCAAGGCCGCCCCGCAGCTCGAGACGCTCAAGGGCCGGACCTTCTACGCGGTCGGCGGCACGTGGCGGGCGC
>NZ_LSIX01000767.1:0-2533 GCF_001556475.1 Methylobacterium sp. CCH5-D2
TGGGTATCGGCGTGGAAAAAGGACCCGGCTGAGGGGCTGATCGGCGTCCAATAGGGACCCACCCCGCCCCCGTGCATCTCTTGCTCCCTACCGCTCACGGTCAGGGAGCCAGCCGGGGATGTTGATCGTGGAGACCATCGCCAAGATCCGGCGCCTGTTCCGCGAGCACCGGAGCATCCGGGAGATCTCGCGCGAGCTGCGCCTATCCCGCAAGGTCGTGCGCAAGGCGCTGCGCTCGGACAAGACCGCCTTCGCCTACAAGCGTCAGCACCAGCCCCGACCGCAGCTCGATGGGCACATCGCGCGCCTGGACGCCCTGCTGGCCGAGGAGCTGGCCAAGCCTAAACGCGAGCGCCTCAGCCTCACACGCCTGTTCGAGGGGCTGCGGGCGGAGGGCTATGCCGGCGGCTACGACGCGGTGCGCCGCTACGCGCAACGCTGGTTCACGGAGCATGCCGCCACCGCCGCGGGCGTGTTCGTGCCGCTCGCCTTCGCCCCGGGTGAGGCCTACCAGTTCGACTGGAGCCATGAGACCGTCCGGCTCGCCGGCGTCACCACGCAGGTCAAGGTCGCCCATATCCGGCTCTGCCACAGCCGGCGCTTCCTGCTGCGAGCCTATCCGCGTGAGACGCAGGAGATGGTCTTCGACGCCCACGAGCACGCCTTCCGCTTCTTCGGCGGCTCCTGTCGGCGCGGCATCTACGACAACATGCGCACGGCCGTCTCGGCGATCTTCGTGGGTCGCCAGCGCACCTTCAACCGCCGCTTCCTGCAGCTCTGCTCACATCACTTGATCGAGCCCACCGCCTGCAATCCCAGCGCGGGCTGGGAGAAGGGGCAGGTCGAGAACCAGGTGCGCACCGCGCGCAACCGCTTCTTCAAGCCGGTCCTGCGCTTCGAGACGCTGGCTGACCTCAACCACTGGCTGGAGGAGCAGTGTCGGCTCTGGGCGGCCACCGCAGCCCATCCGGTGCAGCGCGACCGCACCGTCCAGGCCGTCTTCGAGACCGAGGATCAGCCGGCTCTGATCCCCTACCGCGGCGCGTTCGACGGCTTCCACGAGGTCGAGGTCGTCGCCTCCAAGACCTGCCTCGTGCGCTACGACTACAACCGCTACTCGGTGGCCGCCCGGGTGGCCGGGCGACACGTGCAACTGCGTGCCTATGCCGACCGGATCGCCGTCTTCCTCAACGGTGAGATCGTGGCCGAGCATCGGCGCTGCTTCGGCCGCTACCAGACCATCTTCAACGCCTGGCACTACCTGCCCGTGCTGGCCCGCAAGCCCGGAGCGTTGCGCAACGGCGAGCCCTTCCGTGACTGGGATCTGCCCTGCGGCTTGGCTCAGATCCGCGAGCGGTTGCGCGCGCATGCCGACGGCGACCGGCAGTTCGTCGCGATCCTCTCGGCGGTGCCGGAGGCAGGCTTGGAGGCGGTCGAGGCTGCATGCATCGCGGCCTTGTCCGCGCGTCTGTTCAGCGCCGATGCGGTGCTCAACCTGCTCGCGCGTGGCCGCGAGAGCCTTCCGCCTACGTCGGTGCCGACGCCCGCCGGCCTGACGCTCGGGATCGAGCCTGCGGCCGATTGCGCACGCTACGACGGCCTGCGCGCTTTGGAGGCGATCTGATGGAGCGGCACACCGTCGTCGAGCTGATGGTCAAGCTCAAGCTGCGCGGCATGCGCGCCGCCTACGACGAGATCATCACGCAGGCCGGCAAGCGCGGGCATGCGCCGGAGCGGGTCGTGGGGGATCTGCTGGCCGCGCAACTGGCTGACATGGAAAGCCGGGCCACGGCCTACCGCATGGGCAATGCCAAGTTCCCAGTCCTGAAGACGCTGGCCGAGTTCGACCTAGCCGCCTCGCCCGTGAACACGGCGATGGTGCGCGATCTGCACCAGGGCAACTTCCTCACCGACAACCGCAACGCTGTGCTGATTGGCGGCACGGGGTCGGGCAAGACGCATCTGGCCATCGCGATCGGGGCGAACTGCGTGCGGGAACGCGAGGCGCGGGTGCGTTTCTTCAACACAGTCGATCTGGTCAACCAGCTTGAGGCGGAGGCGCGGGCGGGCAAGGCCGGTCGGCTGGCCTCGCAGCTGGCACGGATGGACCTCGTGATCCTGGACGAGCTTGGCTACCTGCCGTTTCCGCGTGCGGGCGGGCAGATGCTGTTTCATCTGATCAGCCGGCTCTACGAGCGGACCTCGGTGATCGTGACGACGAACCTGCCGTTTGGCGAGTGGCCGAGCGTGTTCGGGGACGCGAAGATGACGACGGCGCTGCTCGACCGCCTGACGCACCACTGCGACATCCTGGAGACGGGCAACGCCAGCTGGCGGCTGAAAACCCGCAGCTGAATGCCGTTCATGTCGTGGGGCCAGGCTCAATCCGGCGTCAGGCTGGATACGAGGCCGATGCCGCTTCGCTGACCCGACCGGCTGCGCGACATCGGCCTCTGCGTTGGCGCTCATGCGCGGCGGCCGGTGGGTCCCTTTTGGACGCCGATCCTGGGTCCCTTTTGGACGCCGATTGACA
>NZ_LSIX01000768.1:0-6315 GCF_001556475.1 Methylobacterium sp. CCH5-D2
CCGCCCGCCTCGTCCGCTTCCGCCGCGAGGTGCTGCTGGAGCGCCCGGCCCCGGGCCTGAGGCTGACGCCCTCGCGGCGGCCATGACGGTTGCCTCGTGAGGCCCCATGAGGCGCCGCCGGGAGGCGCGGTCGGCTAGGCCGCCGGCGAGGCGAGCCGGGCCTGGATCCCGAGGGCCTGATGCAGGATGCGCCCGAGCTGATCGGCCGAGTAGGGCTTGTGCAGCAGCTCGAACCCGTGGTCGCTCT
The DNA here is from genome assembly GCF_001556475.1 of Methylobacterium sp. CCH5-D2. Lineage (NCBI taxonomy): Bacteria > Pseudomonadati > Pseudomonadota > Alphaproteobacteria > Hyphomicrobiales > Methylobacteriaceae > Methylobacterium > Methylobacterium sp. CCH5-D2. The sequence goes on from NZ_LSIX01000768.1 coordinate 248, forward strand.
CCTGGGCGAGCACGTGGCTGTAGCCCGACGTGAGGACCACCGGCAGGTGCGGCAGGCGTCTCTGCAGCTCGCGCGCCAGCGCGACGCCGCCCATCCCCGGCATGACGACATCCGAGAACACGAGGTCGAACCCGCCTCCGTCGCGACCGAGCTTGTCCAGCGCCTGCTCGGCGTTGCCGGCCCACGCGGTCCGATATCCGAGATCCTTCAGGATCTGCGTCGCGAACTGGCCGACGCCAACATTGTCTTCGACGACCAGGATGCGCTGGCCGGAACCCAGCGGGGCCGGCTCCACATCTTGGACCCGCATGTCGGGAGAGAGGTCCGAGACCGCGACTTCGGGCAGGTAGAGCGTGAAGGTGGTGCCGTGGCCGACGGTGCTGCGCACGTCCACGTCGCCGCCCGACTGCTTGGCGAAGCCGAACACCTGGCTGAGCCCGAGGCCCGTGCCCTTGCCGACCTCCTTCGTCGTAAAGAACGGCTCGAAGATCCGGCCGATCCGGTCCGGCGGGATTCCCGTTCCGGTGTCGGTCAGGGACACCGCCACGAACGGCGCCGCGGAGCCGGCATGGCCGCGCACCGCCGGCAGCGCCGCGCCGCAGGTGACGCGCAGGATGAGCGTGCCCTCGCCGTCCATCGCGTCGCGCGCGTTCACCGCCATGTTGACCAGGGCGGTCTCGAACTGGCTCACGTCCGCCCGGACGTGGCAGGAGGAGTCCGGCACCTCGATCAGCACTTGGACCCGCGCGCCCGTCAGCGTGTCGAGCATCTCGGCGATCGCGCGCACCCTCTGGCCGACGCTGAACACCTCCGGCTTGAGAGCCTGGCGGCGCGCGAAGGCGAGGAGCTGGCCGGTGAGCTTGGCCGCCCGGTCGACGGTGTCGGACACCGCGTCGAGGTAGCGGCGCTTGCGGGCCTCCGGCAGATCCGGCCGGCGCAGGAAGTCCACCGACGAGCGGATGATCGTGAGCAGGTTGTTGAAATCGTGCGCCACGCCGCCCGTCAACTGGCCGACCGCCTCGAGCTTCTGGGACTGACGCAGGGCTTCCTGCGCCTGGACCAGCTCGGCCTGGCCGCGCAGCCGCTCCGTGACGTCCATGACGAACTGGTAGCAGCCCGTGCGCTCGCCGCGGGCGTTCCGCAGCGTGCGAAAGCTGATCTCGTAGGCGGGGCGCACGCGCTCGGAGGCGCCGAATTCTTGGACGAAGGTGATCTCCTCGCCCGCAAGGCCTCGTCCCCAGCCCGCCCTGACCTGGGCCTGGTGCTCGGGCTGGTCGGCCAGGAGGTCAAGCATGTTGTCGCCCACCCTCGGACGCACGCCGTAGATGCGCTCGAACTCGTCCGCGTTGGCCTTGTTGATGGCCAGGATGTTGTAGTCGAGATCGGCAGCCATCACCATGACGTCGGTTCTCTCGACGATCGTGGCGAACAGGTTGCGCTCCGCCGTGCGCTCCGAGACCTGCAGTTCCAGGGTCTCGTTGAGATGCTGGAGGCGGCGCTCGCTCTCGGCCAGCCGCTGCTCGGCCTCCCGGCGCTGGCTGAGGTCCACGGTGACGACGAGCAGGGTCTTGAACCGGCCCTGCGCGTCGTCCAGGCGCCGGATACTGCTGTTCGCCCAGACCGGCGTGCCGTCGGGACGACGGTAGAGCTTGTCGAGCGCCGAGGTCTGCCCCGCATCGACGACCTGGGCGATCGTCTCCAGGCTCTGCCGGACATGGGCGGGATCGGTCACATCCGCGATGCCGAGCCGCAGCAGCGCGTCGGCCGGCCGTCCCAGGATGCGGCACAACTCGGTGTTGACCCGCACGAAGCGACCGTCCGCATCCACTTCGGACAGGCCGACGGTGGCGCCGGCGAAGATCGCGGCGAGATGCTCCTCGCTCTGGCGCAGGGCGGACTCCGCGCGAGCCCGCTCGATCGCCGCCTTGACCCGCTCTCCGACCTCCCGGATCAGGTTCCCCTCGCTCGAGGTCCAGGCGCGCGCCACCGCGCTCTGCACGGCGAGCAGGCCGACCCATTCCTCCCCGCGGAACAGCACGACGTCGACGAAGGCGCCGACCTGTCGCGACCGCAGGCCGGCCCTGGCCTCGACGTTGAAGCGGGGATCCGAGGCCACGTCCTCGACGGCGACGACCGCATCGTCGCGATAGGCGGCGAGCAGGTCGGGACCGAAGGCCGCCAGCGAGTGCTCGCCCACGATCGAGTCGACGCCGTGGACGTACTCTTGCTCGACCTTCATCAGAGAGCCGCCGATCTCGGCGTAGAAGACGCGGCTCGCGCCGACGCGCTCACCGAGTCGACGTGAGGCCATCTCGACGATCTCGGCCGACGAGGTCAGCGGCCGGAGCCGGTCGCTGAGATCGAGCAGGAACGACTGCCTCTCCTCGTTGGGGCGGAACGACAGGTCCGGCTCGACCCGGTCGTGCGCCGCCGGCGCCCGATCCGGGATACCGGTGCAGGTGCCGTACAGCCCGTCCACATCTCCGGCCGCATCGCGTACGGGCGCGTAGGCGGGCCGGAACCGGGCCTCGTGCCCGCCGTCGCCCCGCCCCAGGACGTGCTCGACATCGACACTCCGGACGGCGTGACCCGCCCGGGCTGCGTCCAGGACGGGTTCGAGGACGTCCCTGAGGTCGTGCCAGACATCCAGGTAGTCTCGGCCGAGCGCGGCGGGATGCCGGTCGCCGAGGAGGCGGGCGTAAGGATCGTTGTACAGCAATCGTCGGTCCGGACCCCAGATCACGCAGACCGGCTGTTCCGAGCCCAGCATGACGCCCGCGAGCGTCGCCAGGGATTGCGGCCACGTCGAGGGGGCCCCGAGCGCCGAGGTGTCCCAATCGTGCGCACGGATGAGGGAGCCCATCTCGCCGCCGCCGAGGAGGAAGCCTGGGACGCACGTCGTCGCGGTGGATCTCCCGTACATCACGTCCCGGCACTGCTCGATGGGATTCGGACGGCGCGTCCGTGCGCCCATGACGCAGCGGTCGATCGCAGCCGATCGGCCCGCGCGGCGCGATACCCTATCACGTTTCCGCCGACCGTCGGACGTGGAGGCTTGCGGAGAAGGGCCCGCGGAATGCCGGGCTGGCCCGATCGGATCGCTAGAGGCGTCAGGTATCCCCGTAGGTGTGCGCGTCCTCGGGGAAGCGACCGGCGCGGACCTCCTCGGCGTAGGTCTTCACCGCCCCCTCGATATGGGCGCGCAGCGAACCGAACTGCTTGACGAATTTCGGTGTGCGCTCGGAGAGGCCCAGCATGTCCTCCAGGACCAGGATCTGCCCGTCGCAGGTCGAGGAGGCGCCGATGCCGATGGTCGCGGCGGTCACCTCGGGCGCGGCCGCGATGGCGCGGGCCACCGGCTCGACGATGCCCTCAAGCACGATCGCGAAGGCGCCCGCCTCGCTGATCGCGCGGGCGTCCTCGAGGAGGAGCCGCTCGCCGTCCGGCCCCCTGCCTTGCACCCGGAAGCCGCCCATCGTGTTCACCGACTGGGGGGTGAGCCCGATATGGCCCATCACCGGCACGCCGCGCTGGGTCAGGAAGGCGACGGTCTCGGCGAAGCGCGCGCCGCCCTCGAGCTTCACCGCGCCGGCGCCGGTCTCCTTCAGGATCCGCGCCGCGCTCATGAAGGCCTGCTCGCGGCTCGCCTCGTAGGAGCCGAACGGCATGTCGACGACGACGAGAGCGCGGCTCGTGCCCCGCATCACCGCCTGCGCCTGCAGGATCATCATCTCCAGGGTGACGGGCAGGGTCGATTCCATCCCGTGCATGACCATGCCGAGCGAATCGCCGACCAGGATGAAGTCGCAGTACGCGTCCAGGATCGAGGCGGTGTGAGCGTGGTAGGCGGTGAGCGAGATGATCTTGCGCCCCTCGGCCTTGGCCTTGGCGATGTCGGTGGCCCGGAGGCGGCGGGACTGCACGACCTGCGACATTGGCACGGTGTCCTTGGCACGGCTTCCCGAGGCGGGTCCGCGCCCGCCTCGCGGCGTGAGGCGCGGCTTATAGAGCGCGCGCGGGCGTGGAAACCCGGGCGGCCGAGAAAGCCCTGGTTTTGTCGCCCGTCTCCGGGCATCGCGGCGCTGAGATCTTCGCACGGGAGGAGCGGACATGACGGTGTCGAGCGAGGACGACCTCACGGCCCTCAAAATGATCGGGCGCATCGTCGCCGACGCGCTCGAGGCGATGGGACGTGCCATCGAGCCCGGCATGACGACCCGCGAGCTCGACGGCATCGGGCGGCGTGTCATGGAGGATGCGGGCGCGCGCCCCGCGCCCGAGATGGTCTACGGCTTTCCCGGCGCGACCTGCATCAGCGTCAACGAGGAGATCGCGCACGGCATTCCCGGCGATCGCGCGATCCGGCCGGGCGACCTCGTCAACGTCGACGTCTCCGCCGAGAAGGACGGCTACTTCGCCGACACGGGCGCCTCCTTCGCCGTGCCGCCCGCGACGCGCCGGGTCGAGCGCCTCTGCAAGGACGGCCGGCGGGCGATGTGGGCCGGCCTGCGCGAGGTCGGCGCCGGCAAGCCGCTGGCGGGCATCGGCCGAGCGGTGGGCGCCTTCGCCCGCAAGAACGGCTACACCCTGGTGCGCAACCTCGCGAGCCACGGCGTCGGCCTGTCGCTGCACGAGGAGCCCAAGGCGATCGCGACCTGGCCGGACGCCTCGGAACGCCGGATCATGGGCGAGGGGCTGGTCCTCACCGTGGAGCCCTTCCTGTCGCTTGGGGCCGATTTCGCCGAGGACGGGGACGATCCCTGGACGCTCTACAGCCGCCCGCGCGCCCTCACGGTGCAGTACGAGCACACGGTCGTCGCCACCCGCAACGGGCCGCTGGTCCTGACCATGCCGGGCCAGTAGGCGGCTCAGCGTCCCTGCAGGATCAGCCGGTCGCCGCGCACCTCGTAGCCGGGCAGCCGGGTGAGGAAGCTCTGCCCGAGCAGGTTCTGGCCGAGGGCCCCGGTGCGGGCGACGAGGGCCGGGACGCGCCGCTCGGTGATGGGGCCGATGCCGATCGCGTCGAGGAGGATCGGTGCCGCGTAGGCCGTGCCGTTGGCGGTGGAGACCCGGGCGGTGAAGGCGGCCTCGGCCGGCCGGATGCCGAGCGCGGCGGCGTTCTCGGCGGTGAGCACCACCGCGCTGGCGCCGGTGTCGAAGGCGAAGGCCTGGACGCGCCCGTTCACCTCGGCCTCGACCTCGAAATCCCCGTCCTGCCGCCGGACGATCGTGACGGTCTGGCCCGAGACCACGGCGCTGCCGGGCCGCAACTCGCCGACGACCCGGGAACTAACGCCCTGGATCTCCTCGCGGTAGCTGTAGCCGACGACGCAGGCGAGGCCGAGCGCCAGCCAGACGAGCGCGTGGCGGAGGCTGACGCCGAGGCCGCTGCCGAAGCGGCGCCAGTAGCCGGCGGTGACGAGCACCAGGGTGCCGACGCCGAATGCGACGCCCGCCAGGGTGTCCGGCTCGACGCCGCCCACGCTGCCGCTCCCGTCCGTAAGGACGAGGAGCGCCACGACGGCGACGATCGCGGCGATCGCGAGGTACGGGATCATCGCGAGGTCGCCCGCCCGGCCCCGGGGGCCGGGTAGGCCGCCTGCAGCCGTGCCTCGAGCCGCGCCATGATCGCGCGCCGCTGCGCCTCGCCGAGGCCGCCCCATGCGGCGATCTCGTCGCGGGTGCGACCGCAGCCCTGGCAGAGGCCGGTCCCGGCATCGAGGATGCAGACCTTGGTACAGGGACTCGACGGCTTCTGTGACATGGCCCCACTTGTCCGCCGATCGGCCGGGAGATCAAGGGCGGATCGGGCCAGGGGCGCGCGTCGGTTCCGGATGGTCCGTCCGGTGTCGTTCCCGATCCCGTCATCCCGCGGCCGCACAGCCGAGCCCGGGATCATGGCGGTGAAAGGCCGAGGTCCGCGCTTTCCTTGCTGTGCGTCAGGCCGGCACCGGTCGTCAGGCCGCCACCGGTCGTCAGGCCGCCACCGGTCGTCAGGCCGGCAGGCAGGCGACGAGGCCGAGGAGGCCCGCGATCTCGGCGACCTGCTGGCAGGCGCCGACCACGTC
>NZ_LSIX01000769.1:0-1408 GCF_001556475.1 Methylobacterium sp. CCH5-D2
CCCCGATCCCCTTGTCCGAAAGGATCTCCCGCGACGTGACGAAGACCAGGACCCTCGCGCTCGCCCTTCCAGCCACCTCCGCCACCGCGTTCAGCCTCAGATACGAGCGGCCGCAGCGGCGCGCGGCTCCGGCCGCGCCCTTCACCGTCGCGCCGACGGCCGGCCCCGGCGTGCACGACCGGAGCGGCCACGAGCACTGCGCCGCGCGCTCGGCCGCGGAGGGCAACGCCAGCCAGCAGGCACGGACCGTGAAGCAGTACGGCCAGACCGCCGGCGGCCACAGCTGCTGAACCCGGCCCCTGCGGCCGATTGTGCGGCGCGGCAACCGTCTCGCAACGCGGCACGTTCGCTTAACGGCGGCCCGGCCGGGGCCGACCGGACGACACCCCCGGACACCAGAACGGAGAACCCCGAGATGCTCAGCAAGGCGTTCACCTACGCGATGATCGGCGTCTTCTCCTGCGGGCTGATCGCGACCATCGTCGGATCGGCCGACGTTCTGATGAGCGTCAACTGACCCGCGGCCCCCGTCGCCTCGCACGCCGCCCCGGGGTTCGCCCCGGGGGCCGCGGCGGATGTCGGGGCCCCCGCGCGTCCGCGCGGCGTCGGGGGCCGGCCGTTAACCGGCCCTTTACCATCGTTAACCAAACCTGATCCCTCCGGATCGAACCGCACGTTGCGGCGCCCCGGGCGAGGACGGGGCACTGCGATGGAACCGACGAGAAAGCTGCACTGGGAGCGTCCGGCCGGCCTCGCCGCCGAGCCGCATCGATCCGATCCGCTCATCAGCCTCGTGCGCCTCGTCAGGCCGCCGGCCGGCGCGGCCGAGATGCCGCCGCCGGTCTCCCCGGAGGATTGGAGCGGCCTCATCGACCGGGTGCGCGGGGCCGCGTCGCGGGCGCGCGAGGCCGAGGCGCAGGCGCTCGAGCGCGAGCAGCAGATGCAGGACCTGATGCGGCACGCCCGCGCGGAGGCCGAGGCCGCCGAGGCGCGGGTGCGCGCGGCCGAGATCCGGGCCGCGGCCGCCGAGGCGCGGGCCGAGATCCGCGTGAAGGAGTCCGAGATGCGGGCGGAGCAGGCCGAGGCGCGCGCCCGCGCGGCCGAGGACTGGCTGTTGCGGATCCACGAGACCATCGCCAGCGAGTTCGCCCAGTTCGGCGGGGAGGAGACCCGATGAGAGAGGCCGCGGAACGCCGTGTCGCGCCCGTCGGCGGGCTGACGCCGCTCCAGCGCCTCGTCGCGCCGGGAGACCACGAGCGGATCGTCCGGATCTTCGGCGCCGAGGCGGCGGCGGGGATGCGGGCGGACCTCCCCGAATCGGTCGATGCGGCCGACGCGGAGGCCGAGCCCGACTGGCCGGCCGCGATCCAGCTCATCCGCGACGCGGGCGGGCGGATCCGGCAGGCGC
>NZ_LSIX01000076.1:0-1203 GCF_001556475.1 Methylobacterium sp. CCH5-D2
GGCGTTGCCCTCGGCCGCCGAGCTCATCGGGCAGGTGGCCGGGTTGCGGCTGCCGTAGAGGCCGATCGAGCCGGTGGTCTGCGGCTCGTAGGGCAGGGTGCCGGTATAGTGGCCGCGCGGCGCGTCGTAGGGGAAGGCCAGGGCAGACGAGGCCGGGGCAGCAACGCCGAGCACGAGGGCGGCGACAGCGGCGGCGACACGGGTCTTCATGAGGGTCTTCATCTCCTGATCACGCTGGCGGCCGGCCGATCCGGTCCGCATCGTCTTGCGTGGCCTTCAGATGGGGAGCCCTTTGCCGACGCGACGTGCCAGGACGCACGTCCCATGAGGGAACGAAATCCACCAGCTTTCCAGCTGCGCCCACCTCGCTAACAACCGCAGCAGACGACGTGGGTTAGCCCCTAACCGTTATGTGTCTGATGCGGGATGCGCCATTCGAACGAGAGGTGGCAGCAGACGCCACGTTCTGACAATTACCACCCTGAGTCGCACGCGCGAGGGGTTGGCGGTGGCACGGAAAGCGCACCCGGACACGATCGTGTCCGAGGCTGCCCTACAGGCAGCCATCGATGCCTCAGGCGGCATGGGAGCATGGGAGTGGAATGTCGCGGAGGATCGGGCCTACGCCGATCCCGTCGTCGCGCTGCTGTTCAACCTTAGCCCAGCACAATCCCGCAGCGGCGTGCCGTTCGAGGTGATTGCGCAGGCCATCCACCCTGAGGATCGTGAGCAGATCAGCAGCATCATCTGGGGCTGCGTTCAAGCAGGCAGCTCCTACCTGGCCGAGTACAGGGTCATCTCGCCCGGTGGCCGTGTCCGCTGGATCCTCTCGCGCGGCCGCTTCTTCCTCGACGAACAGGGACGCCCGGCCGAGGGGCGTGGTGTCGTCATCGACATCACTGACGCGGACCTGAGCACCCGAGCCTTCGCTGCGCGGGCGCAGGACGAAATCACCGATGCGATGAACGAGGCCGCGGATCTGGGCATCCGGCTGCACGGCCTTGCCAAGGAGCTAAGCTCTCCACGGCTGCGAACACTGACGCAACAGCTCCTCCTGGAGCTCGGACGGCAGTTGGCACAGCGCGAGTTGTCCGAGAAGTGGAGGGACATGCACTGACCAGGGCAAGGCGCGGCCCCGCTGGTGTCGCTGCGTGTCAGGCCCGCCGCTGTCCCTCAGTGGCGGGCCTTCTGCGTTCATGCGTA
>NZ_LSIX01000770.1:0-953 GCF_001556475.1 Methylobacterium sp. CCH5-D2
CCGTCACCCCGAGCCCGGCGGTGACCGCTGCCCAGAGGCCGGACAGGCTCGGGCTGCCGAAGCTCACCCGCCAGGGGATGCGCCGCGCGTCGAGAGCGTCGAGCGCGGCGCGACGGAACAGGCAGGGGGCATCGAGCAGGGCGAGCGGCAGCGGCGCGTCCGGCGGCGGCCCGGACCCGTCCCGCTTCCCGATCCAGACCATCGGCAGTTCGAGCAGCGCCGCCTCCGGGCCGAGCGTCCCGTCCTCGTCCCAGAGCAGCGCGAGATCGAGCTCGGCGGCCTCGAAGGCCTCCCGGAGCCGGGCGTTGCAGGCCACGCGCGCGCTGACCCGGAGACCGGGATGCAGGCGCGCGAACCGGGACAGAGCGGCCGGCAGCCGCGTCTCGGCGAAATCCTGCGGCAGACCGATCCGGACCTCGCCCGACAGGGCGGGCGACCGCACGGCGGCGAGCGCGGCGTCGTTGAGGTCGAGCAGCCGCCGGGCGAAGCCCAGCAGCACCTCGCCCGCCTCCGTCAGGGCGAGACCGCGCCCCCGCTTCAGGAGCAGGGGCTGTCCGACCTGCTCCTCCAGCTTGCGCAACTGCAGGCTGACGGCGGAGGGCGAGCGGCCGAGACGCGCCGCCGCCCGGGCGTAGCCGCCGAGGTCGATGCCGGCCACGAAGGTGCGCAGCACATCCATGTCGAGGTTGGTCGGCAGCATCGAGACCGTTCGGTTCTGCTCAATTGACGCTTTGGAACTTCATGATTTTCGGGATGATCCTGCGGTTCTAGCGTGTTCCCGTCAACGGCCGCACGGGCGGTCTGCAGCAGCGGGACGACGCGTCATGCCCTTCGTGAACCTGAAAGTTTCCCCCGGCCCCGACGCGGCGCGGACCGCACGCCTGCAGGCGGGCCTCACGGCGCTGATGCACGACGTGCTCGGCAAGAAGGCCGAGCTGACCGCCGTGCTGGTC